>CBFGNP010000001.1:0-24603 GCA_965650095.1 uncultured Pedobacter sp.
AAAAATGGTCAATTCAGATTACCACTAATGGATTTTATAGGATTATTAATGTAAATAGCGGAAAGGCTTTGGATATTAATGGATCTTCACTCAACAATGGCGGTACAGCTATTCAATGGTCTTACGGTGGTGGACGTAACCAGCAGTGGGCATTTTTAAAAATATAAACCTTACGAGCCAATAATCTGATACAGTTGCTCTGCATTGGTGAGTGTTTTACCATGCGCCATATGATGAAGCAAGGCAGGTAACAGGATATTGGCTAAGAAATATGTAATTCCCGGATAAAATGATTATCCGGGAATTTTTATTTTACGACTTAAAAGGTGAAGGACATATCTGTCCTTTGATAAAACCTAGACTCTTATTTTTGTTGATCCGAAAACCGTATACATTTCTTATCCAATTGACAGTCATCTAAACGAAATGCTTGCTTCCATTCTCCAAGACAGGACATTCTGTCAAGTACACAATAATTATCTAAGTATGTTATCAATCAATTTATTCATTGCAGAAACCGTAAGGGGTCTAGGTCGATAGGTATCGGTCAACTTTGTCCAGGCTGCTTCCATAGCAAAATAGTCGGGGGTATTGCTTTCCTTGCCTTCTATCTTAGCTAAATGCTGCTTAATAAAGCACTGCCAGCGGGCAAGATATAAAGAACCTAACAAACCGCCCCATTCCTTATGCGCGTAATCATGTAGATCTGTATTAGGATTATTTTCGGGTCCCCAATAGGTGATCTGAATTTTTGCATTTCTTAAAGCATTAGATTTCTCCATTGGTGTTTCAGCAAAATCAATAGCCTGATCCAACCAGCGGTATAAAGAAAAGTATCTGCTTGAACTCAATAACGAATCCTGCTGCAGGATCAGCTTCTGAAATACAGCACTTTCATTTTTAAATGCTATGGCATCTTTTGCCTGTATTGCATCAACCATTTTCTGATAACTTTCGTCGCCTTTATTTGATAATACCTGCCTTACAAAATCTATCTTATCGATTTGATATGTCTCTACATTTTTAAAGTTGCCTCCAGCTGCTACAAAAAGCCTTACCGCCTTCAGAAATTTAGCCGGGTCATAATTTCGCTTCCTTGTTCCCCATGTTGAAACGGTTTTGATGGCAATACCAGGCCTTGCACAGAAAATAGATTCTGAGGGACCTTCCTGATAAATTTCAGGACTGCTGTAGGCTGTTTGCAATAACAGTTGCCAAGCTTGATCCAACTCTGGACTGCTTTTTCCGTAGCGATAGTTTTGATAACCTTTAATCCAACTACCCACTAATACAGCATTATTATGCCAGCCAAGCTCCAGCATAAAATCAAAGGCAACAGGATTATTGTTTATCCCCTCTGGAATAATGCCAATACCCACTAAAAACTGACCATACTGACTACTTTTGGCTCGGCTCACTTCATCGGAGAAACGTTGGAGCTTACCATATAAACCATTCTTTTCGCCAAAATTACTTACATTGCTCCAAACGAATGGATTGCCGTTGTACGCCTTGCGTTTTTCCCAGTTATTTGTATTTTCACCGAAAAGTTCGATTACCAGGGTTTTCTTTTTATCTAAACCATTAAGCAAGGCTTCAGAAGGATTAGATTGCCAGCCTTGCAATACCCAGGTGCTCGCAGGAAAGTGTTGCTGCATCTTCTTTTGAATTGATTCAGCTGCTTTACTCACATCGATGCCTTTTGAGCTTCCACCTTCATGAAAAGGATCTCCTCCAAAAAACTGAAGGTCTGCCCCATAAAGTTTCTTCATTTGCGTGTAATAGATATCGGATATCTTGCTAAAGGCAGGGTCTGTCGGAGCCAAGAAATCAGGACGCGTAAATCCGCCCGCCCATTTACCCTGGTCAACCACACTAAGTTTCATTTTGTTTTTTAAGCTTGTAGGAATCATTCCATAGAAACCTTGCATCACAGGTTCGATCTTTAAGTCCCTCATACGTTTAAGGATCTGCTGTTCCAATTTAACCTGCCGATCAATTAAATCTTGGCTAACTGGTCCGCCCCAACCTTCCAGATTCCCCATGAGCCACCAGGCACTGAAGGCAGGGTCAGCTATAAAATCGCTAATGTCTTTTTTACCATAGCCCAGCTTTTGTAAAGTACCTTGCCATACAGCTTCCATTCCAACAGGTGCAAGCATCAGGTTTACTCCGTTAAGTGCCATCCAGTCGAGTTCGCGCTCCCATTCGGCCCATTTATAATACGCCATTGAATAGCTAACAGTACAATAATTTAAAGCATACCGGAAGCGGACCGGCGACGATATCCTAATCTTCGCATTGATTAACGGGATCTTGTCAGGTCGGGAAAGGTTATCCCCTAAGTGGGACATACTTCTATTACAGTAATATTTCAGATAATAACCTAATCCATATGCCGCACCATTCGAATTTGAGGCTGCTATTATTACCTTATTATTGCTAGATGAAAGCTCAAAAACATCCCTACCAGCTTCTGCAGGAATGACCCTAAATGAAAGGGCGGGAGCAAGCCAGGGAACCCTTCGTAAAGCTATTTCCCTTACCGCGGGGTATGTTTCACCACTCACAGAAAGAGAGAAAACTATAAATAAAATTGATAAGTTATATTTTATAAGTCTCATACTGATTTTCAAAAGTTAAATGCGATTATTATATTATTTCAGTTTGTATTTAATGCGATAAACTCCTTTCTATTGACCTAAAAACAAGAAGCAGTTTCTTTTGCTATGCTATATTTTTGCTCAGAAAAAAAATATGAAGGCCAAGATTTAAATATTTCGTAACTAGTGAATATTATCCGCAGCCTATACTCCTCAGTCACCAAGTTAGTGTTGATAAAAAACCGGTGCCATCCAGCTAACCGGTTTCTCAAACTAACTAATCTTAACCAAGATTGCTAATTTTACACAGAACGTTGAGTTCAATAAGCAATCGTGGATATAATGAGGTTTACAAATCAATTCTCAATTTTTTATTTGCTCAAATAGTGCTATTATTCGTTAAAAGCTGTAATTTCTGCAACATTGGCTGCATTTCCGCCATTGTATGATGAAAGAACAACAAGTTTGAAATATCTGGCCGTTTTTTTAGATGTAAGGTATACATGTTGCGGACCTGATATTGCTTTCAATGTAAAATTTCCAGCACTCTGCCAGCTCAATCCATCCATACTGGTCTGTAGTTCAATATCCTTACATTTGGCACCATACCGTGATTCCATCGCTATTGTAAACCCAGTAAACGGTAGTGGCGCTTTCATATCTATTGCCACAAAATGCGGAGGCACTGCAACCGGGTCGCTCCACCTGGAAATCCACGAGCTTTGAAAATCCCCATCAATAATATTGATTGCCTTGCCATCGTCGATACTGGTTTGGTTAGAACTGAAACCTAGCACAGACCAAGTACTATTGTCATATTGGCTTGCTTTAAGTCCAAACTCAATCACTGGGATACCGGCGTTGAACGTATAGGAAAAAACAGTCTCCGTAACATTTCCATTGTCATTTACCAGTTTCACCTTTAGTTCGTATGCTATACCATCGGTTTTATATTCTAATTCGGAAATAGGCATTTCTACATAGAAACTGTCGATGCCAATAACCTTCGATTCCCAAGTGGTAGCATTATAATCCTTATTAGTGCCTGTCCCTTCATTATCTACATTCGGATCATTATAATAAAGAACACTAGTAACCGGGCCAGTCGAGGTAAACTTGCCTGATACGATTATACTTTGTTTATCCGGCGCATATCTGGCGTATAGTTTTTTTATTGATGAGCTTACTGTACCATAATAAGATTTTGTATCAGTGTTAAATATTTGGTTAACATTCAAGATCGCACAGTCTGCAGCGGTCAAAAAAGTAGGGCTTTTTCCCAATGTCCCATTCCCTGCCCACATGAGTGACATCCCTTTTAAAGGGTCATTGTTTTCCGAAACTTTTTGACAGTTATGAGGTAGGTTTAACCCATGTCCAAGCTCATGCATCATCCCGCCGAACCATACACTGAATGCGTTGCCCAGCACATCTGATTGCCCAAGATGTTTGATATCCATGTCCAGATAGTCAAGGGCAAAACAATTTCTACCAATACCATAAAACGGAGGGCCAAAGGTGCCTCCGCCCGGGGTTCCGTCGGCTTTCATAAAATAACTAGGGATAATAATGAGATTGTGGTCGCCCGATTTAAGTGATGGATTGGCCGAGAAATAGCTATTAATCTCAGTGATTACATTACCAGATCCACCTTCATATTGATAATTGGCTTTACCTTTTGTTCCATTGATAACAATTAACCTGACATCAGTTTTAGCTGCATTGGTGTAGAGGCCAAAAGTCTTATTGGGATATCCATTAAGCGCCATTTGCTGCTTATACCAGTTTTGGCCCCATAGTAGCAGGTCGCTCAATCTTTTTTGATAATTAGCTGGCGGAATGACATCTGATGGTATAAAATAAATCACATTTAGATTGTATTTTCGATCAGAGGCATAAGCCACTGTAGTATCCTGTTTTTTTGCAGATTGCTCCATAACGGATTCTACAACACTTTCTTTACAAGAAAGCGTAATAAATAAAAGGCATAGGCATAGCCAACGGGTAATAATTCTTACCAGGTTTGTCATATTAAATATTTTTAAAATGAATTATTCTGTTTGGTTAAGAGTGGGGAATTATCCCCACTCTAATTGGTCTAGAGCGAATATCTTTTTACCAGCCCTCTGTCTGTTTAAAATCAGGATTTTTACCGTTCAGTTTATCTATTTCGGATTGGGGAATAGGCATTAAATAATGTTTTGTCTTATCGAACACACGTTTTTGGGCTTCAAAATAAGTAAATGTAGTATCCGTAGCGTTGCTTGAGGAAATAGTATAATTCACTCCATAAACAGGACGGTTATCAACCACCTCAGCAATCTTCCACCTCCTCACATCC
This sequence comes from uncultured Pedobacter sp., assembly GCA_965650095.1. Lineage (GTDB taxonomy): Bacteria > Bacteroidota > Bacteroidia > Sphingobacteriales > Sphingobacteriaceae > Pedobacter. The sequence goes on from CBFGNP010000001.1 coordinate 4,945, forward strand.
CAAAAGCGGTGCCCCTCAAAGGCCAGCTCAATCCTCCGTTCGTGCCTGATTGCCTCCCGCATCTGTTCTTTGGTCAATCCGGCAGGTATGTCTGGCATCCCTGCTCTTTTTCTGATCGGGTTGATAGCATTGTAAACATTTGCATCTGCACCAGCAGCTTCGTTTTGTGCTTCTGCATAGTTCAGCATCAGTTCAGCTGTTCTGAAAATTGTGAAGGACTTGGTTACTCCTCCGGAATTGTTAGATAAGTTCAGGCCTTCGGTCATGTACTTCCTCCACCAGTAGTTGGTTCCTGGCTGCTCTGCATTGTCCTTATCATTAGCGTAAATATTAATCTTCCTGTTTTTCCAGGTTGCACCAGGATATAACACCGTTGCATAAAACCTTGGATCGCGGTTTTTATAGGGATGTTTAGGATCCCAACCAGAACCTGCAGACTTAATAGGAAAGCCGTTTTTCATTTCAAAATCATCAACAAAATCCTGGATCGGCCCACAGTTGTTCCATCCACTATAACCTAATGGCTGCATTACCTGATCTATTCCTGACACTGCACCTGTTCCAATATTACGCCCCCATATACATTCGGTGTTTGCATATTTCAAAAAGGCATCAGAAAATTTGGGTTCTAAAATATAGCCCTGGGCCAAAGCTGCATCCAGGGCTTCCTTCGAAGCTGCCGCGGCTTTCTGCCATTTGGAAGCATCGCTGTTTGGATTAAAAAAAGCGCTTGCATAATAAAGGTTTAATCTTGATTTTATTGCCTGACAGATGGTTTTGGTAGCTCTGCCCCATAAACCGGGATCGTGTTTGGCTGGCAAGTTTTGCATTGCCTCATTTAAGTCACTTTCAATAAAAGCCACCACTTCGGCATACTCACTCCTTTTTAGGAATACGGCATCGCCATCGGTTGCAGGTGAAAGCGGCTTATCCATGATTGGGACCTTACCCCAGCCCCTGAAGAGCACAAAGTGATAAAAGGCACGCAGCATTAAAGCTTCGCCTCTTAACCTGGTTTTTCTGTTTGGCACATTAGGGTCTTCCGGGATCCTTTCAAAATTGGTCAAAAAAAGATTACACGCTCTGATCTTGGCGTATGCGTTTGTCCAATCATCTCCTAATGGAGAAAAATTACTTGGATTCCAGGCACCGGTATTAAACAAAACCGCCCCGTTTGCCCAGCGTTGTTTCGATTCATCTGTCATTGCAGATGTTACGTAGGAATTACCAGCACCGTAATTCCAGGAAGGAATGGCGGAGTAGATGTTATTTAAAAAGCCCTCAGCGTTATCTATATTACCAAACACTTCTGTTTCACCAATATAATCACTGGGCACCCTATCTAAAAAGCTTTTTTTACATGATGTTACGACCACGATCAATAACATAACCCATAAAGCATAACTATATTTTTTCATTATATTAAAAATTTAAGTCTGTTTTAAAAATTCATAGATACACCAACATTATATATTTTCATGGTTGGATAAAGTGCCGTTCCATTAGCCGTTTGCTCCGGATCATAATCCTTGTAGGGAAGCTTATCCCATGTAGCGAGATTCAGGCCATTTGCAAATATCCGCAGCGAACTTATCTTTACTTTAGCCAATGTATGGACAGGAAAAGTATAACCTAACTCAAGATTTTTGATTTTGATATAATCCGAACTGTAAATAAAGAAAGTGCTCAACTGAGCGTTGTTCTGCCCCCCTGAAGAGCTGTAATGCACACTTGGATAGCTTGCCGTACTTGCTGTAGCAGGTGTCCAAACATCCTGCAGCCTGTCTGGCCCAAGATAAGGCACATTCGTTTTACCACTCAATGCGCCCTGTACCAACACACTCAGGTCAATTCCCTTCCAAGATGCTCCAAAAGAAGCTCCAAAAGTATTGTTGGGAAAGTTACTTACTTGTATGGCTACCCTATCGTTCTCATTGATGATATGGTCTCCATTCATATCGCGGTAACGGATATCACCGGGAATTACTCTTCCGGCAAAACTTTGCTTAGGGGACGCATCAATTTCTGTCTGGTCTTTAAACAACCCTTCTGCAATATAGCCCAATTGATAACCAACCGGTAACCCTGTTAAGGCCTGATAAGGATAAGCCAGATTCGGTTCATCACGGGCAATTATCTTATTTTTATTGTATGTCCAATTGATGTAACCAAAAAGATTAACTTTGTTAACATGGGTATTAAAATTTAAGGATGTTTCGAACCCCTGGTTCAATACCTTACCCACATTGATCGCTGCCAAACCTGCAATACCAAGATAGGTAGGAATAGTCTGCGGTGTGGTAAGAATGTTAGTCCTGTTTTCTCTAAAAACGTCGACATCTAATTTGATCGCATTGTTGAAAAATCCGGTTTCTATACCAATGTTGGATTTTTGAGCTTTTTCCCAGGTGATGTTTGGATTACCGGTACGGTTTACATTATATCCCCCGGCTGTATTTGGACTTGGAGAGCCAAAATCAAAACCTCCACCCCTGCTGTAATCTGATATAAATAACCATCTGGAACCACCAATATTATCGTTACCCACATAGCCGAATGATCCGCGGAGTTTTAAGTAATTCATAGCCTTACTGTTGTACCATGGTTCGCTTGAAATTACCCAGCCTGCAGATACTGCAGGAAAAAAGCCGTAGCGTTTACCTTTAGGGAAATTTTCCGACCCGTTATATCCCACATTGAAGTCTGCAAAATACCTGGAATCATAATTATAAGATACCCGTCCAACAAAACCTTCATAGGCCCTTGGCAGGTCACCGGTAACCGAGGTATAGTTCCTGTTAAACAGTGCCAGACCGGAAACAGTATGAGTACCGAAAGAACGATCATAATTTAACTGCATGTTATAAGAATAATAACGAGTTGCCGAAGTACTTGAAGTTTTTGCAAGTGAGGTCTCCGTAGAAAATGGTGTGTAGGTTTCTACACCGCTTACCGGATCTTTACGATAACGGAAGGCCGTAAATTGCTGATTTTGTCCATAGTTAATCGCACCAAAATTCTCGAAGGTATACAATCCCTTAATATTCAGTCCTTTGGTAATAAAATCCAGCTTATGATTTACCTCGATCGTTCCATTGGTACTGTTCCAAAAGTTATCATAATAACCACTTTGTAACAGGGCGCCCAAAGGATTTCTTACATCAGATGCATTTATACGCCCCGCCCCATAAGTACCATTGGGATTATATATCGGTGTAGTATAATTCTGCATCAGGGCAACGTTACTGAAAACAGAACTATAGCCAGGACCTGGCCCGGTCCTTTGCTCAATTCTCGATGCGAGGTCTAAACGGACAGTCATCATATCGGTTGCAACAATGTCAATATTTGATCTAAAATTATAGCGATCATATTTCTGCGAGATGCCATATTTATTGTCTTGTGCACCTTTAAACAGCGTTCCCTGATTGAGATATCCAAGCGAAACAAAATATTTCACACTACTATTCCCACCACTCATATTGGCATTATACTGTTGTTGTGGGGTGTTGCGTTCAAAAATCACATCGTACCAGTTCACATCGGGATAGGTATATGGATCGGCCTGGTTCCCAAACAATTCTACCTCCTTAGGGGTCCATATTGGGTTACTGCCATCATTAACTGAGCCCTGGTTGTCTAAGGTTGCTTTTTGAAAACTGCTGAAGCGTTCTGGGATACGCTGTGGTGTCTGGATACCATATTGGCCATTAAACTGGATATTGGTCTTTCCAATCTTTCCACGTTTGGTGGTTACCAGAATTACTCCATTTGCCCCCTGTATGCCATACAATGACGTTGCAGCAGCATCTTTTAATATGCTTATTGAGGCCACCTCATTTACATCGATATCTCCAAAGTTAGCATCCCCTCTGGTTAATCCATCAATAACGATCAACGGGCTCCTGCTGGCTCCATAGGTACCGATACCCCGGATATATACAGTTGAGGCATCTCCCCCCGGGATACCCGACGATTGAATTGTGGTCAGTCCTGGCAAACGGCCGGCGAGGGCGTTACTTAAGTTCGAAACAGGACTCTGTTTAAGCTCTTTTGTCTGAACGGTAGATATTGCAGCGGTTACACTCACCTTTTTCTGTGTCTGGCCAAAACCAGAAACCACTACTTCATTTAAGCTCCCGGCCTCTGCAATCAGCTGGATAAGCATTTCTGCTTTCAGGTTAGCCTTTACTTCCTGGGTTTGGTAGCTTACAAAGGATACCTGTAAAATAGCGCCATCCTGGACATTCTTAAGTAGAAAATCTCCGTTATCGCCACTCAATGTTACGGTTGTAGTCCCTTTTACCTTAATAGTTGCTCCCGGAAGCCCTGCTCCGGCCTCATCTACAACACGCCCCCGAATATCGGCAAACAAATGCTTAATGTTGTTGGGCTTGGCCTCATTGCGGTCTGTTATTACAATAGTAGAAGCCTCGATGCTGTAAGTTAAGGGCTGATTGGCAAAACATTTGTCCAAAACGATAGATAAGGGGGCATCTTTAACATTAATGGTAATGTTGTTTATCTTTTTTATCCGGTTAGCATTATAAAAAATATCTAAACCGCTTTGTTGACTAATTTTATCCAATACCTGCTCTAAAGAGATATTCTTTTCTGAAAGGGTAATCTTATTCTGCGCAAAGCCGGTTGCACATACCTGAAAAGCCAGGGCAAAGAGTAGGAAAACTGTAAGTTTCATGGTTAGCAGGACTTTATTTTTCGCACAGGGAATCCTGTACGATTTAAAATCATAAAATTTCATACATTTGAATAGTTTAGGTTGTTGAAATGCTCCGCTGCCGGACCATTTTGTTTGGTTATATTACTTCTAAAAAATATTGTGGGGCAGACAAACTGAATTTTCCCCGGGAGTGTCTTCAGCACTTCCGGTTTTTTACAGCTTATCCCAATTGAAATTACGGCATAACTGTAATCCTCCTTTCTGTTACTTTAAAGGTTACATCATTGGTGCGTGTTAATATTCTTAAAACATCTTTTAGTGATTTTGATCTGGAAATCTTGCCACTGAAGTTTAGATTTTCCATGGGTTTAACATAATCCACCTCAATATCATACCACCGGGCCAACTTGCGCATTACACTTTTTAAATCTTCATCCTTAAAAATAAAACGCCCGTTTTTCCAATCTACCTGCGTGGCCGCATCTACCTCTTTTACCAACCAATCATTATCCGCTAACACAGACTGCTGTCCAGGTTTTAGGTATTTCTGCCCAGTTTGTTTTTTCCCCTGCCTGCTGATTACTTTTACGCTACCTTCTAGCAGAGTGGTTTTAATCTCATCTTCATCTGCGTATGCGTTAATATTAAAATGCGTTCCTAAAACCTGAACCTCCTGCCTGTTAGTTACCACGATAAATGGCTTAGCTGTATTATGTGCAACTTCAAAATATCCTTCTCCCACCAGTTCAACCCTTCTCTCTTCACCAGTAAACTGCAATGGGTAACGTAAATAGGAGGCCGCATTAAGCCAAACTACAGTTCCATCATTCAGCACAATCCTGTATTGGCCGCCTTTTGGGGTTTCAATAGTGTTAAATATGGTTGAATATTGGTTATCGGTAGCAGGAGCACTTAGCTGAACATATTCTATAAGCCCGTTTTCTTTCTTTTTGATCTTTATGCCATTTTGTTCTGCGATATCAGCGTTCGATTTACCGTCCAAAACAACCTTTGATCCATTACTTAATGTTAATATTGCCTTATTTCCTCCCGGATGAATTAATTCTGCATAATCGACATGCTCCTTATTGGTGCTTTTTCCAGCCCTAAATAACAATATACCTACACTGAAAAAGATGAGCAATATAGCAGCGGCACTTATCCACCATAAGTTAAGGTGCCTCTTAAGCTTCACTTTACCGATTTCTTCCTGTTCGGACTCCGCTCTTATCTGTGTTATAATCCGATTTAACAAAAGATCTTTAAAAAGCGCTTCATCTTGTGTCTCAATGCTTTCAATATCAGGTTTGCCTAATCTGGAATAATACGCTTCGACCAAACGTCTTTCATTTTCACTTGCCTCGCCGTTTATATAAGTATCGATAAGAGATAAGAATTGTTTTTTTTCCATGGTCTTGATATTATGTTCCAAAAAGAACCCACTACCCTACGGCAAAATATTTTTTTTCTTAAAAAAAATCGTAATATACTGACATTCAGCATTATAAAATTTAAAGAAAAGTATAAGAAACGATTATGCAAACACACATTTCTATGCTTAAGCCTTCACGGATGAGCTTTAATGATTTCGACATTTTTTTTTCGACCGTTTTTACGGAAATCTCCAGTTTGCCAGCAATCTGCTTATAAGACATCTCTTCTTCCCTGCTCATCAGAAAAATCTGCCTGCAATCGGCGGGTAGGCTATTGATCAATCGCTGTAGCAAATGCAGGTGGTCTTTAAAAATCGTTGGATCTTCTTCTATGATTTCTGTAGTAACTTGAGCCAAACGCTTATAAAAGCCACTATCAGTCTTTTGTGATCTAATAGCCTTTAATACTGTTAGCCTAACTGACTGATGGAGATATGCTTTAAGGGAGACAATGTTCAATTCCTTTCTCCGCCGCCATAAATGCAGGAACATTTCCTGTAACGCATCGGAGGCTCCTTCTTCATCGCGCAGAATAGTAAAAGCTGTTCTGTAAAGCTGTTTCCAGTATAGATTGTAGATTTCACTAAATGCCTGCTCATCTCCATCCCTTAATCTGGAGATTAGCTCATCTTGACCCGATATTTGGTAAATCGACATTTGTATTGAAAAACGAAACTAACATTTTTTTTACAGTTATTTTGTTGACATACCAATAAATCTACCCATTTGGACAAATTTTTAATCGCTTATTGCTTATAACCCAAATTTATCAGTTCTCAATTTTCTCGCATGTTGCTTATTGTTTTTATAAGGTGGACGATCTTCAAAACCCTTTCTTTCGGGGAAAATACCTCATTAGTTTATTGAGATATAAAATAATCTATTTAAGCAAAGAAGCGCGCGAGTGTAGCGAACAATGAATTAGCCCGCGGGTCGATGGGTGGCGGCATTAAGCTGCTCAAAAATGCAGCGACACTTGACAACGTAGCGCCCGCTTTTTCGAGCTGTCGAAACGCAGCTTGCTCTGTTCTACCACTCAGGCCACCACAAACATCTGTTAGCAGATATACATCAAAGCCGTTCCGAAGTGCTCCAAGTGCTGCCTGCACTACAGCCAGCTCCGTTGCTACACCACCAAGAACAATCACTGGCTTTTTGTAACTAGCTATGGCTTTTAGGCTTGTGTCATCATCAAATACCCCAGCTGTTGATCGAATCACAACCGGATACTCAATCAGTTCATCGATAGTCTTAAGGTCTTTATCTGGCTGCATTTTAACTCCCGAGATAAAAACAGGGATATCGAGAATATTTGCGCCTTCAATAAATATTGAAACAGCCTGGAGGAGCGTTGCCTCAACTATTGTTTTATTAGCAACCTTAAGAATTTCAGGTTGTAAATCCACTAGTACGACAATGACCTCGCTGGCATTTAGTTTTTGTAAAGTATTCATTTTGTAAAGATTTTAGTATAAAAATTAAGAAACACTTCCGGCCAAGAATAGCACAAAGTGCCGATGTTTATAGCACTTGTTCGAACCACAGAATCGGCATGCATTCTAGAGTTATAAATACTGTTAATACCAGCCACTGTGGAAAGCACTTATAGCAAGATTACATCCATTTAAAGACTTTGCTAATCATTTACCATATTTATGTTATTTTTACTAACGTAAAACTACAGCCTTGTTCTTATAAAGTCTATAACTGTTACCGAAGAGTAAGCGCTTACCATTTGGTAAGCAGTTTCCATATCACTCATTAGTTTTTGTAATTTTGTCTTAATGAAAAAACCAGAAAAAGGGATTTCCGATTATTGTCGTTTACAGCTTCAAGGTATCAAGGACACTCAGGACCTGTTAAATGGGAAGTGGAAAACAGTTATTGTAACCGCCCTTTACTATAATGAGAAAATCAGATTTATGGAGTTAGTTCGTAATATAGAGGGTATTGCACCAAAAGTATTATCCAAAGAATTAAGAGATTTGGAAATAAATCAACTTGTCAAACGAACGGTTTCGGACACCATGCCTGTCACAGTCCAGTATGAGCTTACCTCACATGGTAAAAGTCTTTACAAAATTATTGAAGCGATGGCCGAATGGGGGATTTATTATCGAAATGCGGTTTTTAGAGCATAAATGCTTCTCTCAAAAATGCCTTTCTGTCAACGAGAAACATCTTAATGAGATGCCTCCCAGAAATTTCTCTTTAAGTATGATGAATAATTTTTCATGCAAATATATACCTACCTACAAATTCCCAATCTCCATCTTAGTCTCATCTATTTTACCATTTTTTTAACTTCTGTAATATGTGGCCACCTAGTGACAAGCAGCCACATACTCCATCAGTGCTTTTGATTTCTCAATAGAGCGCTACTGTTTCACCAGTCTGAACTTCTGTGAATTGTAGGTGTGCGCGCTGTAGATCTGGATGGGCGTATCATTGGCTGTACTTCCCCCGTTTACATCAAGATTTTTCCCTGGCGCACAGGCCGGTGTAAGGTTATAATATCCACTGCCTGCATAATTGATCTGCCAACGTTGCGCTGAGGTATTGGTAAAATTATAAACCTGTACTGCTGTGCTATTGGCTGATCCTCCTCCTAGGACATTAAGTGCTTTGGTCGTATCCGCAAGACTCTTCAAGGCATAATACCCTCCTCCTAAAGATCTTAGCTTAAAGACCTGGTTGTTTGATGTGGGGTAATTATTTGTCCAAAGTGATACATCAGAACCGTTTACAGGAGGTGAGTCATTTACATCCGCTACCTTACTGGGTTCATTGGCTAAAGCCGATACGAGCTTATAATTAGCACCGTTAATCAACGTAATCTGTTGTGGATAAAAAGCAATCAACAACACACTTAAATGACTGTACCCTGCTAACTTTGTAGTTAAGTCGGTTTCACCATAATACCTTGAGAGTGCCCATGCATACATTTTCACGGGTTGACCGGCTACAGTTTTGGATGAAAAATAATTCTTCATCGGATCGTCTGCTGCCGCATCGTAGCTGATGCCATCTATACCGTAGGTAGTTAATTGATTATACATTGCGGCCATGGCGGTCTGCTGCTGGGCCGCAGGTTTCCCATATACATCTTCCCAATTGCAATAGTAGCTCACTTTCCAACCATCCTGCTTCAGGTTAACAAGGTAAGAAATGTAACGGCTTTCAACCAGAACCCGGTTTTTGATTCCATAAAGATTGTCTAACTGCTCAAGCGTAGTTCTAAAAAGCTGCTCATTAGCAGCGCTATTCAAGTCCTTACAGTCTAACCACAAGAATTCAAAACCGCTCATCTTCTGATTAAGATTAGCAAAGTATTCAAGCAAGGTCTGACCAGTAGCTGTCGCAGCTTCATGTCCGATCAAACAGGTAGGTTGACCGTTTTTGGTACCGACAAAAATGTCAACTTCCAGACTGTTGATTCCAGCATTTTTGATCTCGTCAACTTTGATCAGATCGTTTACACGATGGGCACTTACAATTGCCGGGCCTCCACTCAATGTCTGAGAGGTCTGCTTGGCCAAAAGTTTCCCGGACCCTGTTAGCCCGTTTTCGCTTTCCGATGCACTCTTTTTACACGCTGTAAAAGAAATTGCCAGTGCAAAAACAGCACTGTAGATTTTAAATAGATTTTTGTTTAACATTGGTTTTTATTTTTTAAAGTAAATAGTTCTCGAAGTCATCCTGCCTTTTCCCTTTATCAATATCCTGTCTTTGTATAGTTCAACCTCCCCCCATGAATTGTCATACTCGGTTTCTACCATTCCCTCAATAATAACTGAAGGGATACCTGATTCCTCGCAGTAACCGCCGGTGTGGTGGTGGCCGGCAATAAGTGCTTTTACACAAGGGAACCTGGAAACTAGCCCAATTACCTCTTTACCGTTGAGTGATTCTAAACCATCGGCACAGCTAAAGGGGTGGTGCGAAAAAATTATCACTTTTTCATTTCTTGATGTTGCCTGCTTTAAATTCCTTTCCAGCCAGTCCATTTGCCTACTACTTAAACCTCCATTGTAGGGCTCGGCATTTTTACTGTTTGTTTTCTTAATTCTTGTAGAAAGCGAATCGAACTCCACTTCTTTCCATGTTCCCTTTACATTCGCGTAAGACGAAAGTTCGTTCGTATTTAACATCAGCAAACGCCATCCAGATTTTTTAATAACATAATATTCGCTGGGCATGCCCAATGCGCTATATAGTTTATCGTTATCCGCTATTCCACCGTAATCATGATTTCCGGCTATATTATATACGTTGTTACCGAATTTATCCAGCTCATTCAATACTGGTTTAAGATCTTCAGGATTTCGGTCGGTAACATCACCCAAATTGATCAAAAATGCAAGGTTCTGCTTTTTAAGTTCAACCACAGCTGTGGCAAGTTTTTGTAAAGAATTTTTATAAAAACGTGTTCCACGCGTAGGTGCACTTGCATATTGAATGTCGGCAATAAGCCCAAAGCACAAATCTGGCCTTTCGGCTTGGGCATCAGCCCGGAAAACAAACAAACCAATACACCATAGGATCAGTAATAAGGTTTTTAAAGTAAAACGTTGTCTATATTTTATTTGTCTTTTCATAGTTATTACCATCCAGGATTTTGGTAAAGTTTGGGATTTAATGTAATTTCATTTAGCGGAATACATTCCAGATAATCTCTTAATGGATTGAAACCATAGCCACCAGAAATCTGTGCAGAGAAGGGATCCAAAAAGCCATCGGCATCGGTTTTATAACTGATGTTTTTTCCTGTCCACTCACTGGCAAGGTATGGGTAGCCTTTAGGACGCTTACCCTTTAGCAGGTTATGGGCTGCCCACCGTCTGATATCGTCAAAACGAAAACCTTCAGCACCAAGTTCTACGGTACGCTCTCTGCGTATTTCCTGAAGCTCATCTGTTATGCTATATCCATAATCGGCATAACGTGACCTATTGGGGTCAGACTGTACCTTAAAATCAGGCATGCCAGCCCTTGATCTCAGTAGGTTTATTGATTTTGCATAATCTACAGCCTCTCCAAGTTCAGCTTTTGCTTCTGCATAATTTAACAATGCTTCAGCATAACGGAAAACAATTGCCCCCGTCTCACAGCTGGTGTTCCAGGAAACGCCGCTGCCTGCCTGTGGGTCTTTGGGATCGTTTCCTTTTCTAACCTGGAAGCCTGTATTGTTGAGCGTTTCACCCGATTTGTCCAAAAACGGCTTACTGAAGGTTCCTTTGCCGAAGCTATTGTCCCACATGGTTTGTCCTGGAACCCAAATGGTCTGCTTCAACCTTGGATCGCATTCATTCCCGATTTTGGTTAAAAAATTACTTCCCTTTACGCTTTTACCAATACTGAGATAATCATAGGCATTTCCATTTTTATCAAGGTAGTTGAATACCTGTTGCAGCGTTATACTGATCCCTGCCGTCCGATCTGATACGTAAATCTGAAAGGAATGTGATGCCTGAAGATTTACAGAATAGGCTTTCCATAAAATAACCTCTTTGTTATTCGACTGGTTAATTAGGGAAAATAGTTTGCAATAATCGTTATCGGGATCATTGTTGGATTAAAGCATTCTACCGTATTTGGTAGTCATCAATTCCTCTGCAGCATTAACTGAAGCGCGCAAATATTTATTCGCATCTGCATTTGCTGTACCAAAAGCAGTGCCTTTATGGTATTTTTGCCAAGTACCCTCGTATAATCCCACACGTGACTTGAAAAGCAAAGCGGCTTCTTTTGAAAGTCTGTTGTTTCCACCATCTGCCTGGGCAATGGGTTTCAGGTATGCAATAGCTTTATCCAGGTTCAGTAAAATCGAATCAACAACCACTGTTCTTAGGTCCCTTGCTTTGTACAAACCTTCAGCATCCATTTCAAGCGCATCGGTAAACCAGGGAACGTCTCCATATTGGCGCACCTTTTCAAAATAAAACCAAGCTTTAAAAAAATGTGCCTCACCCACAAAATGCCTGATCTTGTCGAAAGGATCTGTTACGCGGCCATAGTTTTTAAAAAAAACATTTACACTTCTGACGTTCTCCCAGTTCCAATTTCCGGTAGCAGTTACGGGCTGATTGGTTCCATTCCAAAGTGTGCTCGGTGATGCCGAAATCTGGGTATCCGAACCTCTCGTGCCATCCCAGCCAATAAAGCCCATATAACTCGCTATCGTTCCATATCCCGGAAAGCTATTGTAAAACTGTAGAGTGTATTTTTCCAGGTCGCTTGCGGTTTTCCAATAAGCCCCATTTTCTATTTGGGTTAGTGGGGGCCTGTCTAAATAATCTTTTTTGCATGATAACGCAAAAAGAAGAATACCTACATTGAATATGATTAAAAATTTACTTTTCATCGTTTAATAAATAATTGTTTACCTATTTGTTTTATGCTGATACGGAATCTAAAATGAAAGGTTGAGCCCAAAAGCCCAGATTGCCTGAGAAAACATACTCTTTCCATTACCAAGCTCGCCTAAAGCTGCCGTCTCTGGATCAAAACCTGTTGGCAGCTTAGAAAAAGTGTAAATATTTTCACCAGAGAAGTACATCCGGGCCCGTTTCAGTTTGGCCCAGTTCAGCAGCGCTTGTGGCATGGTATACCCCAGTTGCACATTTTTTAAGCGTACATAAGCACCATTTTGAAGATAACGGGTCTGAACCTGCTGGTTTTTTGCGTATTGGGTAGCGTTACTGTAAGGACGTGGAAAATAGGCTTCGGTGTTTATACCCAGTCCGGAATACTTACCAGCTTCTGCATCGCGGTAATAGTCCAAATGATTTGGGAACAGTGATGATTGGTTCCACTGGTTGAATCCCCAGAATATATTACCACTTAACCATAAGTCTCTTTTGGCCACACCCTGAACGAAAATCCCTAGATCAAAGTTTTTGTAACTTGCCGAAAAATTCAGCCCAAACTGATACCTGGCCGTATTGTTACCGATTACTTTGAGGTCTCCGTGATCACCGATAGTGTTCTTTCCGTTATTGATGATACCATCGCCATTTAAATCCCTGTACTCTACATCCCCGGTTCTCCAAAGCTGGCCGTTGATAAAATTCTGAGATTTGCTGGTATTGATCCTATTGGCAAGCTCTTGGCTCTGAATTAAGCCAACTGTTTCATATCCCCATATTTCTCCTACTCTTTTCCCACTATAATCAGTAGTTAAAATACCTGTAGGATTCGGATATTTGGTTACTGTATTGACATTATCGAAAATATTCGCGGTAATTGAATAGTTGAAATCATTACCAACCTTGCTCTTCCAGGTAAGGCTCAGGTCCCAACCCCTGGTCTGTAATTCTGAGTTATTTTCGCGGGGAACCGCTGCACCCAATACTGCCGGTAATGCTTTGGCCGGGCCTAAACGGTCGAGTGTTAAACGCCTGTAGTAATCAAATTCGATTTTTAACCTATTTTTGAAAAGGCCAAACTCAATTCCTATATCCGTTGTTCTGGATGATTCCCATGTCAGATCCCGGTTGATCAGGTTTGGCGCGACAGTATAGGCTGATCTTTTGCCGTTCAGAATCCAATCCAAATTAGTCCTAACCCCTAATAATGCCAGATCCTGGTATGAAGCTACATTCTGATTTCCCAGCATCCCCCAAGACCCCCTTATTTTAAAGTATTGAATATTATCGCTGATTGCCGACCAGAACTTTTCATTGGATATTACCCAACCGCCGGATAAAGAAGGGAAAAAGCCCCATCTTTTGCCATCAGCGAACTTCGAGGTACCATCATATCTTAGGTTTGATTCCAGTAAATATTTGTCATCGAAATTATAGTTTAACCTACCAAAAAAACCTTGGGTAGCCCAATGCGACATCGCATCAGAAACCTGCATCTCACCTGTAGCAGTAGTTATAGATATGACTTCCTGTGTAATCAGCTCTCTTTTCAAACCGCTTAGATAGTCATATCTGTTAGATTCCTGTTGATACCCACCCATGAGCTCAAACCGGCTCTTTGTGCCAAGGTTAAATTTGTAAGACGAGAAGATGTTCAGCGCCTTATAAGTGGTATTTGCCTTGTCTTTTGAAATAGAGGAAGGCACAGTGAGTGAAATGGGCAACAAAGTGCCATCTACCTGATCTTCGTAAGCGGTCAGATTAGCCCCTTCATAATTATTGATACTATAGTTCATGGAATAATCTGCATTTATCAACCAATTTTTCAGCGGTTTTATTTCAGTAGCCAGCCGCTGCATCAATTCATTGTCAGTAAACCTCTCATATCCCGCCTGCATCTGGGGAACGCGGGACAACTGTGAATAATAACCATTAGGTGATTTGAGGAAAACCTCGGGATGTGTACGGAATATCTGATGGATAATCATACCATAGCCTCCTTCTCCATTGTAAATAGGTCTGTCACGGTTTTCATTTGTAAGCCGGGTATTAGAACTGATCTTCCACCAGGGCGTGATGTTGATGTCAAGTTTTGCGGTTAGATTATAGCGATTATATTTATCCTCCACCATCTTTAATGGCCCCTTTTCACTGGCATGGCCTCCAGACAGATAGTACGCCATGTTTTTAGAACCACCACTAACCGAGAGGTTTTCCTGTGTCCTATAACCAGAACCAAAATGGATGTCTATCCAGTCGTTATTGGCATTTGACAGTTGATAAGTTGACCATTTGGTAGGATTGGAGGCATCAGGAACTGTTTCAGGTAGTGTAGGGTCATTAATGTAAGCTATAATCCTATCGATTGTAGACTCTGCAAACAACCTGGCGACACCCTGATTATCGTGCATCTCATTGATAGCTCTGGTGAAAGTATAAGAATCTACCATTCTGGGCTTGTTAATAATGGTTGTAGGACCACCATTAACGGAGAAATCAATTTGCGGGACCTGATTGGCTTTTCCCGATTTTGTGGTAATCAACAATACCCCATATGGTGCCCTTGCGCCGTATATTGCTGATGCCGCCGCATCCTTTAAAACCGAGATACTTTCAACGGTATTTGGATCTAATGTATTGATATCACCAACAGTGCCATCAATGAGTACATAAGGTGATCCTTGTCCCCTTATCTGAACCGATGGACCAGCTCCAGGTTCAAAACCATTATTGCCATAGCCTATTGTGAGTCCGGGCGTATTTCCATAAAGTGCCTGACTAACATTATTTACAGGTCTGTTCTGTAAAGCCTTTCCATCAACCACACTTACCGCACCCGTTAAGTTTACCTTTTTCTGTGTTCCGTAACCAACGACAACAACATCGTTTAGGCTGTTGTTTTGAGCGGTTTCCAACCGCACTACGATCGAACTGTTTCCTTCTTCTGATACCTGTACGTTTTTTAAATACTGTGTTTCAAATCCAACACTGGAAAAAGTTAAAGAATACCTCGCATTGGGTTGTAGCTTCGGAAAGAGAAAAACCCCATTTGAGTCTGTCAAAACCTTTGACTGCTGAGCGGTATCGGTATCTTTAACGATTTTGACGGTAACAGATGGTACCGGAAGTGATTTATCATCAAGTACCTTACCTGTAATTTTTGGATTTTTCTGTGCATAAATGCACAAATGGCACAACATCAGCAATAGCAGACAACTTATCTGCTTCCACCGCATTTTTTTTCGGTTCTTCATTAGTTTTATTTATAGTTTTTTGGTTTCGGGATGGTGGCTAACATCAAAACGTGTTGCCTGTTAAAAAGCGGTTTCCGATCAATCGGTATTTGCTTTTTGGCTGTGGATCAGGTAGTCTGTGCCTTTCTTTTGGACAGTAATATCATTAATGGAGGTTATGACCCTCAAAATATCCAAAGGCGTCTCTTTGCCGCCAAAACTTCCTGTGAAATATTTCTTGTCAACGTCTGCTTGCTGGAAGATTATTCTAATCTGATAAACAAGTTCCAACTGTTTGAACACATCATTTAACGGCGTATTTACCATGGTCATACCCTGCCTGATAGCGTCGTGTGTTAAGTTGCTCATCACCCCTAAACTAGTATCGATAGTGCTATTGAAATTTCCGTTAAAAGTTGACAATTTTGGAATATTCGTATCTAAACTGACGCTGTACTGCTCACCTGGCTTCAAAAAGTTAGCGCGTTTTTTTCTGGATTTCTCAAAAACATCTACTACAACCCTCCCCTCATACAGCTTCACATCGACCCCCTTTCCTAAATCAGCAACCGTAAATTTTGTACCCAGAGCTGTAGTGGCGATACCACGCGCCCACACCGTAAACGGATGATCTTTATCCTTTGCAACCTCAAATGCTGCCTTTCCGGTTTTTAAGAATATTTTTCTGTTGGTATTAAAGTTAACGGGATATGAAATTGCCGCTCCAGGGTATAAGGTAATCAGGGTGCCATCAGATAGGCTAAACTTCAAGTAGCCCCCAGTTCTGTTGATTGCTGTTTTAAACTTTATATCAGCATAGGGATTGGGAGTACTCTCCTTGACTGCCTCAACAAAATGGAGGCGGAAGTAAAGCAATCCAAAAACCAGTATCAAGCTTGCCGCAATCGTTAACGGTTTCCATAACTGAAATATTTTTTTCCGGGGACGTAGTGCAGTACTGATACCTGCCCATATTTCTTCCCTAAGACGATCGTCTCCTTCAGGAAGAGGTCCCGGTCTATTCCATTCCTCCTCAGTTAATAATTCTTCAAGCAGATCGGGATATTGTTTGAGGGTGCCATCAATAAGCGCCTCCTCCTCTTTACTGCATTCATTTCTTAAAAATTTTTTGATCAGCTCAATTCTACCCATGTTCAACTTTTTATATACAGGTACGTTGAACTTATAAGATCTCCCTATCGGGTTAAAAATTAATTTAAAAAATCAGCGCCAGTGATGACAGCCCATATAGACAACTGTAAAATCTTCCGGAGTTGGTTATTGGCCTTAACCAGCTGACTATCTATTGTTTTTGTTGAAACCCCAAGCTTTTCTGCTATTTCTTTATACGAATACCCATGTATATGCCTAAGTTCAAATATTTCTTTTCTTTTGGGCGGTAGTTTATCTATTGCCCAATAAACATGATCTGCAACATCAATCTGATGGTTAATCTGATCCCAACCGGCATCGACACATTTTATACAATTGGCTTCAAGATATTCCCGCTTACGCATTTCCTGGCGTAACCAATCAATAAATACCTGTTTTGTTTTCCGGAATATCTGTATGTCTAACGGAAGTTCATCAGATAGGCTGTGCTTATACCGCCATAACTTGATAAAAACCAGTTGAGTTAAATCCTTTGCCTGTTCTATATTTTGGGTCTTGTTCCATAAGTAACGGTATACCTTATCCCATGAGGATTCAAACACCGCTTTGAAAGCAGCATCAGATCCAGTTTTTAAGGCATTGATTTTTTCCATATTACATACGTAGTTGCGAAATTATCCGTTTACAGGCACAGCGATTGGAACGGCACATCATGTTTTTGTTAATGAATATTCATGGCACGCTTGGTTCCGGGTCTGTAGTCTCATTACAATTAGGTTTTAGGGTATGAAATGACAGTTATAATTATTAATCTGTTTGCATCTTACCCAGATAAAAAATCTTCTTCTTATTCTCATGCGGGCTGTTAAACAGGAACAAATTAGCACTTTGCCCTGAAGTAGAAATGCGCAAACGTTTGTTCAATTTTAATAGGTAAATTTATTTCAGGCGCTATCAGGCCTTTTGGGCAGCCTGACTAAAAGTAGGCTTCATGCTATACAATGAAAAAATTTCAGTCCCGTACACTGAAAAAATTTCAGAAAAAATGAAAATTTTTCAGTTTGACCGCCATAATCACTTTATTATCACCATTGGCATAGCGGTTGATCAATCAAAATGGGACCATCAGTGTCCAGAGAAAATTAATTGATTTATAGTCCATTTATTATTAAAAGTTTTAAAGGAGAAAACACTATGACATTGGTTAAATTCAATCCGGAAAAAAAGAACAGTTCATTATTGCCAGGCTTTAATGACATCTTTGAATCAGTACTTGGCGACACTTTTTTTACCGACCGTCGTTTAAGCAACGTTCCTGCTGTAAACATCTCGGAATCAGCTGATCACTATCACATTGAGCTTGCTGCGCCCGGACTTAAAAAAGATGATTTCCGCGTTTCGGTAGAACGGGATATGCTCACTATCTCTACTGAAACAAAAAACGAAAACCTCAGCGAAGGAAGAACTTATAACAGAAAAGAGTATAATTATTCGGCCTTCACAAGATCTTTCACACTTCCGGAAAGTGCTGACATTGAAAAGATCAGTGCAAGCTATAACGATGGAATTCTGAAACTTGAACTTCCTAAAAAAGAGGAGGCCAAAGCGGTCGCCAGACAGATCGAAATCCAATAAAAAAATGCCGCATATAGCGGCATTTTTTTTTATATAATCCCTCCACCAGCTTTCGCACTAAAAGCGCTTTGCAGGATTAATTAAGGGTAAACTGAAATAAAAAACCGAGCCTTTTGTTAACTGGCTTTCTGCCCATATCTTTCCGCCATGTCTCTGGATAATCTCTGCAGATAGATAAAGCCCTATTCCGAAACCGGCAACAGTACTCATCCGATTGTTTTCTACCCGGTAAAACCGTTCGAATAGTTTTGGGATATCGTTTTCATCTATTCCCATACCATGATCCATTATGCGGAATACAGCTGTACCATTCTCAAGATAACTGTCAATAGTTATTTCACTATCGGCCGGTGAATATTTCACCGCATTGCTGATCAGATTATTGACCACATGCCCAAGTTTGTCCCTGTCTGCATTCACAAAAAAACCTGGCTGGAAGGCGTACTTTATATTATGGTTGTTTACCGTGGCAATATATTCCTCTACCACTTCCTTAAGTAGGACAGACATTTCTATGGGCTGAAAATCCATCAACATTTTTCCCGATTCCAAACGCGAGAGGTTGAGAAAACCATTGATCATGCCTGTCATTTTATTGATCTGACGCTCAGCGCCCCGGAGGGCCTTATCTGCAAAACCGTTCAGCGTACCCCTGGCTTTCACCTGCATAACCTGAATATAACCTTTCATGGAAGTAAGCGGTGTCTTGAGTTCGTGACTAACCATTGCAATAAAATCGTTCTTCCGCTGTTCATCCCTTTTCTGATCTGTCACGTCCATTAAAACAGCATAAAAGCTATCAAAATCGCCATAGCTACCTTTTTTTAGCTTGCCTACGATTCTCATCCAACGGTTCTCACCTGAAATAAGATGTTTGATCGGATAGGTATAATCCAGGGGTTTCCCAAGATTAATACAATCCTGAAGGACCCCTTGGAGCGCAGATAGGTATTCGGTGCCAACACTGCTCAGTACCATTGTCCAGCTCACTTCGCCCTCCAAGGGCAGACCACAGAGTTTCCTGAACCGCTCTGATACTTCAACCCGTCCTGTTTTGATATCCAGGTTACAACTGCCCAGCTCAGCAGCGTCGAAGGCAGACTGTAAGTTATCTTCGCTCTCCCTCAGCGCATCGAGTGCATCCTTAAGCTGCCCGTTGACTTCTTTCTGAAGATCATTGACTGCTGCGAGTTTTT
>CBFGNP010000002.1:0-22097 GCA_965650095.1 uncultured Pedobacter sp.
GTGCAACGAAAAAATAGAACTGCTTGCCAAATTGGCATCAGATTATGCAGCCTTAAAAAACGCTGATCATGTGCAGATCGAAAAAATATTACAGACCAATATTTGAAACAGATGAAGAAGCAAACAAAAAATACATCAGATAACAGGATTGTTTATCTTGACAATGATGAAATAACAGATCCGATAAAAGTGGTACACCATTTTTTCAGTCACTCCTGGTTGCCTGATCATTTGAAGATGCTGAAACGCTGGCGAAACGATGCAGCACTTGAATCCGAAGGATCAAAAAAATGTAGCCCAGACTACCTTGTCTATCATTACGAACTGACCATAAAGCTGATAGAGGCCGCCTGGCTCTTAAAGAGTCACAAGCTTGGCAGACTTGACTTCGATGACAAACAAGAAATTGATATCGCAAAATGGTACATCAAAACGGAAAGGAAGAAGCTACGGGACTATCCTGAAAATCTGAGCATTCGGGATATCGTAAAGCCTTCATCTGTACTAAAGAAAATGTTCAGGACCTATAAACTAGACGGGTATAAAAAAATCCTGCACACATGGCTTCACAATGCGCTGAGTACCTCCTTCATGGAAGAAAGCCTTTCCAAATCTGAAGTAATCACAGTTTACGAACAATTGGTCAAACTGTTCGAGGCTACGTGGCTGATCAATGAGCGTTTAAAAGATGGCAATTAAAACTTTATTTTCCGTCCCGACTGAACGAATGGCCAAACCTTTTCCGTAGACGCCAGAGCAAAACAGCGAGGCTGCGTGGCTTGCCGCAAATGCGCAGGGGGAAATTTAAATGGCAAAATGCTGTAGGAACAAAATTAAACAACGACCAATTAGGATAATTTTGCCGCGACAGCTACCATTGTTTCTTCAGAAGTGCTAAGACCGCTTCGCGAGCCAAGTAAGGACTTACATCTCGGAGATCGTCATACGTGGTGTTGTCCCCTTGTTTAAGAAGTTCATAGTTCTAAAAGTCTTTAATTATTCAAAATTCTTTTCATAATCATCCTGGCAAACTTTCGGTAATTTTGATTTTTGTTTTTCCATATTGTTATCTATCCAGTTTCTACACTCCGCTCTGTCTAAGTTATCATTACCTATTATTGTTCTTAATCTTATCGCTGTAGTCCTCGATACGCCAAAGGATAGTAAACTTAAAGTGGTTGGATGATAGGCCCCAAGTTCCAGATAGGCTGATAGGTTTATTACATTAACATCTCTTCCCGCAACTGATAAGAAATATTGCAAGATGTCGGTATAACATTTCAAATATTTTGAATACTTAAAAGTGACAACTCTCTCAATTTCATCGACTATTGAGCGAACACATCTATTAACTGAGACAAATTTCCCAACACTTTTCTCGTAATTGATCCGCTCCTGTATCAGAAAGCCTATGGGATTCTCATTTATCCATTGAGATGAAATAACAGCATAATGTTTGAGTATGTTCTTATCACTCTCAGCTAAAAATATCTCATCAATAATTTGATAAATTGCCACAAGTGAAGTATAAAACTCATTACCCGAAGCTGGATATTTTGGCAAGAAATAAGTGTAGATTTTTGAATGAAACAGTATAAACAAGTCATTCTGGAACCGTGGATCAATGCCAGAATTTTT
Organism: uncultured Pedobacter sp.; assembly: GCA_965650095.1. Classification (GTDB taxonomy): domain Bacteria; phylum Bacteroidota; class Bacteroidia; order Sphingobacteriales; family Sphingobacteriaceae; genus Pedobacter. Next base: position 1,639 of record CBFGNP010000002.1, read on the forward strand.
CCTCAATATTTCTTTAGGTAATACATTTTTTAAAGAGATAGATTTAATTGACTGGTCAATCTTCAATATATTATCTAGTGAGTTTAGCACCATTGAATTGTCAGTTACAAATCGCTCAACTGTATTCTTGTTGTCTTCTAAAAAGTCAAGTACAAAGGTTGAAGTTGCCTGTTCTAAAATCTCTTTTTCTTTAAGAGGAAATGGCTCCTTTGCATTTTGTAAATAAACTGAAAGGTCAAAACTTCTGGAGACAAGTGAATCTTCGGTTGCACTTTCTATGGTATAATTCTCTACTGATTTCTCAGGAATATAGCCTTCCAAGCCCCATTCACCCACATCTATACAATAAATATTTCCATAAAAATCCTTTAATAATCTCCCTGCCCTACCAGCCAAGTTCCAAAAATCAAATTTACCCATTTTAGTACCTCTACCCTTGGTCGGTTTATGAATAAATACATTTCTCGCTGGTAAGTTCATGCCTTCTAATAAGGTACTTGTACAACATAAATAGTTAACAGGAATACTTTCATCAGCAAAAAGTTCTTCAATTTTTTCTTTAAGTTCTCGAGGCATTGTGGAATAATGGAACACAACTCCTTTTTTCAAGCAGGTAATTAAAGTATATTCGATATGGATATTATCCCTGATAAAATCTGAGAAGATAGTAATCTGTTCATGTTCCACATCTGGCAAGTATCTGCATAGTTCATTTGCTAATTCTTCTGTATCTGCCGCGCCATTTGCATATAAAATATTAGATTGATTTTTACCTAGATGATAGGCCCAGAATGCCATTTTTGCTTTATTTGTTTTGGGACATTGCTTTTGTAATTGCGATTCTAGTAATATTGGTATATGTGTCATGCCTAAACACGAAAGAAACTCCAATTTCTTATTTGAGTTAAGAAAAATCACGTTTTGGTGAACTTGAGAGTAGTTAGTTTGGAATTTTTGTACAGAAGATTTGTATTTCTGGAAGAATTCAGGATTTGACGCAAGTGGTGATGAAAATACCACCTTTAATAAAGGGTATCGTTTAATAGTCTGTCTAATTACACGTTCAAGAATAATCCCTCTGTTGCCATCATTGATTTTTTGCGCTTCATCGACAATTAGTACATCTAAATTTATATTCAACTCTTGCTTTGACAATAAATTGCTAAGCCTTTCTTGAGTTAATATTAAAATATGCTTTTGCTGTTTAATTTGAATATATATATCTTCAAATTCAAAGGAAATTGTAGAAGATAGTACTCGTACATCTTCAATATTATATCGCTTGAAACTTTCACGAATGTCGTTCTTAACCTGATTGATTAGTGCTTTGGTTGGCACGATGTAGACAATATTAACTTGATCTCTTGCCTTAACTAAATCAATAATATATAATATCAGCAAAAATGACTTTCCAGCAGAAGTTGGTGCCGAAAAACTTGAATCAATTCCCGTTGTTAAAGACTGCAGCAAATTGCTTTGAAAATCTGTTAGCAGTATTTCTGTTTCTCCAATTAACACCTTGTTTTCGACACTCTTACTTGCGGACTCGATTTGTAGTTCAAAAGGCATGTCCGAAAACTGTATTGCCTTGTTCAGCGAGCATTTTTTCATCAGTAACTGATGTGCTGGAAAATTACCTAGCCTCACCAGTAGAAAAGAACATACGTCGATGATTTCAGGATACTCATCTTTGTAATAAATATATAGTAATGTTCCAATACTATAGCCTATCTGTTTGTATTCATCTACTGTTGAACAAGCAAGTATTGAGGCTGACTTGATTAAAAACTGAATATCATCTACTAATAAACTAATACCTGAGACACCTTGTAAATTAAGACTATCAAGGATTTCATTTTGTATCAGCCTGTTGTAAATCTTGAACTGATCTGATTTGATTATTCTTTCAGATAAAATATCGTAAATCGAAATTTGACTATTGTCCATAAAGAAGCTTAAGGAAATTTGTTCTTAATTCATCTATGTCTTTAAATGGCATCACAAAAAAGAAAAATCGCTGACGTATAGTGGGATAAACTATTTTTTTATTCAGGTATGCTTTCATGGCGATAATATCAGCTGTCAGTTGATTCTTTAATTCTTCAATCAATTTCTCGTTTGTTAGACAAGCTTCAACATCTACAAATTTATCCCAATTAAAGCCGATAAAACAAGTATGTACCTCTAGCCAAGTATCATCTTTAGGCTTTGTCGGATCTAAAAACTCAATTATTGCGTTCTTTAATACTGGGTCAGAAACGTCTATGTGATTACTTATAATTGATATTTCAAAATCCTTCTTTTTTCCTTGAAAGTCTAATACGGATTTGATACAATCATCAAATGCCGCATCCCGTTTCTTATTTAACTTCGATTCGCAATAGAAAACACACTTTTTATCCCCTTGTATGCCAATGTGAATACCATCGGAGCCTTTAAAATTCTCACCTTGAGTTGTTTTTAAAGACATTTTACTAATTATCTGAGGGGCTTTTAGGTATGATTCTAACAGAAAATATAAAGCGATTTCGCCAAGCTCACCCGATCTACTTGAACCTTTTCTGCCATTTGCAGAATCTTTAGCATTAAAAAACTTGTCTCTTCCTTCAAACACCAAATCCGTTATTTCTTCAACAGATTTTCCAGAATATCTTGACTTTGGAAAGCAGTAATAAACTAGGTGTTTTCTTAAACTCTTTAAAAAATCTGCTTCTCGATTATTGCAATCGTGATATTTTACAAAGTGAAAACTGGCATCAACCCGATCATTAACCTTAATATCTCCTTGAATTACATCAATAATGGCGGTGTAGCTGTTTTCAGAAACATCCAGATTCTCGCCTATACTGACCTGGTCTTCTTGATCCTGATTCATTTTTGATTTATAAGAGGTTAAAAGTATTTATTTGGCCTAAAATACAAAAAATACTTAGTATCAAAGGGTTATAAAATCATTGACTTGGTTATCACCCCAGTTTGGTGATTATTCGCCCGAAGAGGAAACTAACACTAAGTTTGATATTTTAGAGGACTGGGCATCAAGGCTACACGATGTGTTACCTATTGGGCAGACTTTCAAATGAGTCATGGTGTTTCTACATCAATTAATAAACTATTTCTCATTTAGACCAATATTTAAAAATACTACTATCTCAAAAATATTTCTTTTATGTAATGATTGTTTACGGTAAACCGTAATCAGCTATGATTTTTGAATTCAAATATTCTTTGATTTAGCTAAAAAGATCTAAATCTTTAAGTTATAGCAATTGCAACTAAAGAATACAGACAAAAAGATGAGTGATTCGGTGAGCCGCATTTTAAAACCCTTCCAGATAACCCTTAAACGCTGAAAACTGAACGAAGTTCACATCTCAGCGGGATCACAGAAATTCTCCAACGAAAGTTGGAGGATTTTTTTGTTAAAAGGATCCGCTATGCTAAAATTCCAAGCAACCGTTTATTGTCCCTTCAATCCTGATGATCAGCATCCCTTTTCGGAAATTTTGTACGGCCATGCAGGTTCTGGAAAATCTCGAAGATGGACTTACATTTTCGATAACAGCATGAGACGTAAAATAGGCTGGGAGATCTTACCAGTTGGGTAGCTGTTTATATAGGGAACTATCCATCTAAGCTATTAATTGCGATATCTCTCCGACATCTCCTTTGGTGTGAGGATTTCCCAGAGTTGGGTTTCGGGATTGGCCACCATATACATTTCGTTAGGCCTAACATTTCTATTAATCGTTTGCTCTGGCGCAGATTCCTGGCATTGCTGGCAAAGAAGGTTCAGTACTTCGAACAAACCCTCCAACATATCATCTGCGTCCTGGCCATCTACCTTTTCACTAACCATAACATTGATCAATAACTGGGAATGCAGTCTCGCTCTTAACGAGATTGACAGCGACTGATCATAACTTTTTGAAAGTTTTTCGGTCGATTGGCTTGCCGCAACCAATCGGGTCTTGATTTCCCGTCGCTTTAGTACATATTGTTTTATTCGAGACTTCAACATCTGATATGTATCCTTTCCTGCCTCTTCCATAAATGATTTAAAGAAAAGCCCCGAAACCATTACAATAAAAGTTGTTGGGATAGTCCATTCGAAAGCAGCGAACATCCCACCACTTTCGTGTTGAATTCCCTTGATTTTAAGTTCATCTGTACTTAGCGCGATGATTTCCTGCGCATCAATATCCTCCATGTTATCGGGCCAGCCGATGATTACCGCTTCTTCCATAGTTGAAAATATCTGTTAAAATTCTACTAAATATGATCATCATTACAGGTCTGTAACACGTACCCTACGAACATTTTATTTGCTAAACTTTCGGAACGCACTCACCATTTGAAAAATGAAATAGGCTACAACAATCCTGCTGAGTATATCCCAGAAGTAAACCCAACCAGTTATTAGCCCATCAGCTTTTGCTAGATCGGAAACCCTGTGTGCGGGGTTTAGCAGCACGAACCAACTCTTAAAATTATCACAGAAAATTATCCTCAAATTAAGTCCAATCTCAGAACAAGAGCTGGCAAATTTCGAATAGTCAAGATTTTCAGAAGTCAAAAAACCTATTGGCAGGTAGCTTAAGAATGAAAAAACTACAAGGAACACGAATGCCTTTAACCAGCTCTGGCCAAAATTATTGCTTTTGCTGCTCCATAATATCAGGTACTCACTCCATTTTCTAGGTTTTTGGTACTTGATAATCTGCTGGTAATACTCCATCTCATACCTCTGAAATTCAAGCGACAGTGGTGTGTCGCCTTGTTTTTGGGAAGCATATTTTAGTTGCCTGTAAATTTCTTTTCTAGAGTTAAGAGTAGCCAATAAACTTTTGCGCTGATTCTCTACCATTATCTTGTTTTTGGACGCTAGCACTGCTTTAAACCCGTTTAAAGATTGCGCTACCTGCCCATCCTCCAGTTGTTCCTTAGTGAACCAAGTTACCAGGGACATCGAAATTTCCGTCAAGATCACATTGTGAAAAACCAACTTTTCAAAGGATCTAAAGTTGGTCTGAAAAAATTGCGCTTTCCCGAGATTAGCATCATCAATATAGAAGGCAGATTTTTTTTTAATATTATTATTAGTCTCTTCTAACCAGTCAGTTAGGGATGCGCGTAGATTTGAAAAGATCAGCCCACCTTCGTTGATTATACCGTTTATCTTTACCTGATTAACATGCAGTTGCTTTAAGGTCAGCTTCGCTGCTGTATTATATCCGCTGAGGATAACAGTACCCACATCCAAATTTTGGAACAACATACTTCCAGTGAGCTTTGAAGAGAATTCGATATTCAGTTCTTCGACGATTGGGCGTGTTGATAGTAGTTCCTGTACCCCCAAAATGTCTAATCCATTTTCAAATTTGGCAGCGCTGATCGAAAACTTCGCAATTCCCCTGTTTGGCTGGACAGTGCCCGCATGGAAGCTTATCGTAAACTGCTTTTCAAAGGTCGAACCGAAAATTGTAAGCCAACTTCTTGTTTCGATAAGAGAGAAGTTTACTGCATCTTTAAAGACTCCATCGTTGAAGGTAACGCCTTGATTTAACCTACAGCTATTAACATGGAGATGGCCAGAAACAGTATTTGACCCAGTGAATACGATGCTCCCTGTTTCGAGGTTAGTGAGCCTAACATAGGATTCTATCGTATTCCCCGTAAACCTAATTGATTGGTTAAATTGTGAACGAAAAATATCGAGCTTTTCTTTAACGGTACAGTTTTCAAATGTCAACCCTTCAACGGATACTTTTATGCTATCTATTTCTATGCCCTTTTCGAACACGCAGTTCTTAAAAACAATATTTCTTTCAATGCTTGTGTTTGCTCCCAAAAACTTTACCACTTCGCCGAAAGTACAATCTGCAAAAACTAGGCTAACCGAATCTGGCATCTTTAACTGATCATAACGGTCTATTACTATATCTCTCAAAACAACGATATCTTTAAAGACCGAGTTTCTAAAAGACATTCCGTGTGAGAGGTTTACATTATCAAGCGTAAATGCGCCTTTAAATGATACTTCTGTGAAAGATGAATGGGTTGCCTGATATTCCCCTTGCCTTAGAATCAGTTCTCCAAAATTATGTTTGTCGAAAGCTAGGTCTGAGTTTTTTAGTAGTTCATTTTTGAGATCGAGTTGTGAGATTGCGTTATCCATGTATTCTGTTTAGTTTAAGCTAAGCTATGTATTTCTTTGCAGAGCAACACCAATAACTCAAAATTCTTTAGCTAAATCACTGATTGACAAATCAGTCTAAAGATCTATCTTTGGTAAAAAACAAAGTATGGGGCCAAGCGACTGGTTTACAATTTTCGGTCTAATTCTGGCTGTTTACACTCTTTTTTCAGCGGAGGGGCGAAAGATAATAACTCTGAAACTCGGGAAATTTGACCTGCTGATTCTAGCGTTAACTCTTTTCGGTGCACTGTTCCTCATTAAATACGAAGAAATCAATGAAAGGCTACCATTTTTGGACATATTCATAAATGTGGCTTTGAACCGAGTAACATTGCTTTAATATTTTTTCTTGGTACAACGGTTTTCTATGCAATAAAGACGGTGCGGCTTACCAAAAAATTTCCAAGCCCTTCGTTAATCAGTTATTATCAGGAAACGATGAAACTGGATTTTAAGCTATTTTTTCGTCTGTTCAATAAGTATGAGAGAAGAAAATCCTCCAGCGAAAGTTGGAGGATTTTTTATTTAAAAGAATTTCACTGTACTAAAAATCCAGAACAGCCATTTATTGCCCCTTTACCCGGGCTGCTCCGACACAGCTGTACACTAACAATACCTTAAGATAACCTTCTCTTTACCTATTATTAAGCTATTGTTAACCAGCCAATCTGAAGTGAGGCAAATCTTTAACCTAGCTGATCTCCACCAGGGCTACAACTCAACCGAAGTAAGTACAAAGCAGCGTGCAAGCAGGTACCACGCAAGCCTGGCCGGAAGGTGGCCTAAACGTGGGGTAAATGTGGCGTGAAGGTGGATTTTGGAATATTTTTTTTGGGGATTTTAATCAGATGGAATGATTTAGGTCATCATCTCTTTTGATTAACCTAATATACTAAAATTATGGCTATCTGGAATGTAATGATCAAAATTAATAGGCAAACAGGATCTTGTTTTTTACAAATACGAAATTAAGGTCCTTTCGATTTACGCTATCAATGACAGAATCAACAGAGTGGTCGTCTTTCCCGAGCAGGCCTATCGTGTGGACACATCTCTGCTAATTAGATTTGTTTTTAGCCCCTTTCTCTAAGGCAATCGTGCTGATCCGATAGCTATCGGATTTATTTAAGCATCTTTTCCGCTCTATGCCGCGGTGGCATGGTACTTTGGAGCGCCAAAGTACCCAAAGCGCTCTGTCAATCCAGCAATGGGCCTTTTACACAATCCTATACACATCAAAAAAACAGCGGCACTTTGTTTAATCAGTTTTTGTTTGTGTTTTCTTGGGGCTGATTGAGCCCTTCGGGGTTTGTGTTCAATACTTCTTTAAAACTTTAAATTGGCGTTTATGAACACAAAACCACTGCGTTTTAGGTTTGGCAATGCTATTTGTTCTATTCTGCGCCTGTTTTTTTGATTTCTCCGGCCCTTGGGATTGACGGCGTTCTTCGGTAAAACCTGTGTATGATTAAAGCAGGTCAGCAAAACGCCTAAAAACCCACACATCAAAGATGTGTCCATACGATAGGCGGAGGCGGGAACCACGATTGCTCAGCGAAGCTAATCTTAAAGCGCTTGCATTACGATTATTCATAAGTTTTCTTTTTTTCAGAGGCATTCATGAGCACTGCGTGGTTCCCAATCAAGTTGGAATGACGAACCGCCAAAACCTGTCATCAACACTCCGATTTATTTGAAAAATTCTAACGTCTACCATTGACGTTGTTTTACAAGTAACTATTAATCAGTATTTTGCCAGCTTTAGCATTTCCATCCAGCTAGGCCATAGCACGGTATCCCCGTTCTACTTAAATCCGGCCTAACAAATTTTTCGGGCTGCACTGCCCAAGCCTACCAGCTGGCTTCGAAAGAAAAATTTTCAGCCGGCATTTTTTGCTTCTTTTTGATGCCAAAAAGAAAGAGCCCTTCGGCGGCGGTGAGCCGAGGCAAGACCGCGCCGTAGGATAAGAGAAAACAATTGTACGTCACTCATATTGATTTTAAACAATTAATTAACCCTCAGGGTGCCATCTTTTGCAATTTATCCCTTACTTTACTTATTTTTGTTATGCGCTTGAATTTATGCCCAGGCTTTTCTTAAAAAACGTAACCAGTTGCCATGCATCAGGTTTTCCACATCGGTATCGGTATAACCCCTATTCTTAAATAAAGCTGGTATTTTTTGTAAGTCTGCAATGGTTTCCAGGTCGTAAGGGCATTGTTCTTTTCCAAAAGCACCATCCAGATCAGAACCGATTCCGACATGATTGGTGTTTCCGGCCAGCTGGCAAATATGGTCGATATGGTCGATCATCACCTCCAGGTTACAGTTCATTGCTTCTGGTTTAGAGATCCCCCTCTGCCAGCCCGGAACCATCATCCAGGCATCAAGCGCGCCACCAATTACGGCGTCTCTTTTGATCAGTTCTTTTATCTGCTCATCACTGTACTGGCGGTTATGGTTCACTAGGCTCCGGCAGTTGTTATGCGATGCCCAGATCGGACCACCGAAGCGGCTCAATGCATCCCAAAAACTGTCATCGCAAAGGTGTGTGGCATCGAGAATCACATTTAACCGCTCCATTTCTTTCAATAATTCGCGACCGATCGCCGTCATTTTGCCTGTTGCATTGGTACCCTGCGCATAACGTCCGGGTCCGTAATGCGCCGGACCAACGGCCCTCAGGCCATTTTGCCAGGCTTTTTCTAAATGGCCAACCGTTACAAGAGAATCAGCCCCTTCCAAACTCAAAATATAACCCACAGGCTTTTTATCGTTAACACGTCCATCATTCCACAATTCGAGGTGTTGCTCAAGGCTTTCCAGATTGTTCACCTGGAACATTTCACCGGCATCCTCCATCGCTTTATACCAGGCCAGCTGCCCCTGCGTTTGCGCCCAGGCTTGTTCAGGCGAATGCCAGCCCGGTAAGTGATTATCAGGCGCAACATAACGGGCAATCTGCGTAGCCACAACCAAACCGATATTTCCTTTACGCAATTCGGGAAGTGAAACTGTTCCATGACTGCGATCGGGCTTATCTGTTAATCCGGCTTCTCTTTCATTGATATCGGTAATATTTTTGGTCAAATCGCGATTCCACTCCAGGGCATTCATACTTAAATCTAAATGGGCATCTATGATAAACATGGCTATGATTAATATGATTAAATGGTGATTTTTCTTTTCCTGGAGATGATATCCCAGTATTTTAATGATTGATCAGCCCCTGAGCAAAGCGCTTTTTCATGCAGGGCAACTGTGGGGCAAATGTGATAAGGCAAGCCGTAAAGCATGTCGCCCACTTTATAATTACCGGGATTTTCGGCTTTTAAAACCAGATGTTCTTCGCTCTGACTTTGAACTTCGAGCTGAGGCGCATTCAGGAAGAATACCCGGTTTTTCAACTCCTTTTCGGCAGCAACGGCTTTATGCCCTAAATCTGTACAGATTAAATCTTCTGTAGGTTTAGATACGATGCGGCTGATCACGAGCGCAGCTGTATTAAATTGCTGTTCGGTAAAAGCATCCTGATAGCCTTTGTCCCATAAAATAAAAGTGCCGGGGCTACAGTCAAAATCTGTATGCTCGGCATATACCGGAAAAGTTGGTGTTCCACCGGCGATAACCGCTAAATCCTCAATTCCTAAAGCTGCTAAAGTTTCTTTTAAATGATGAAGCTGCGCAATAATAGGTTCTGCTTTTTGGGAGCGAACATCAATGGATGAATCATGAATGTGGCCATCATAAGCATGTAAGCCTTTTACATTGATGTGAGGAAGGCTAAGTAATGCTGCAACCAAACCGTGAGCCAGTTCAGGCAGAACTCCTGTCCTGTTCATGCCGACGTTTAAATCGATATATACCTCAATAACTTTATTTTCCGAAACCGCCATATCAGAGATTGCGCTAGCGGTTTCAATATTATCAAGCAAACAGCTGAAACTGGTGCCTGAATATTGATCTATGAGTTTAAAAAAACGATTAATGTTTTCGCCAACCGGCTGGTAGGCCAATAAAACATCCTTTGCTTTAGCTAAGCCAAGCATTTCAGCTTCGGCGATGGTTGCGCATTTAAATTTATGAATACCGGCATCGATTAGCATATGGGTAATTTCCAGGCATTTATGCGTTTTAACATGAGGCCGGAGTCTGCCGACATCATTAATCATGCCTTTCAGTATGCCAATGTTTTCACGGATTCTTGTTTCGTAAAAAACAAGCGCAGGTGTTTCCAGCGCCTCCTCATTCGGGATTAAGTACCAGTCTTGCTGCATCATTAAAAAAGTTCGAATAATGCTTCAATTTCTACAGGAATATTATCTGGCAAAGAGCCAAAACCAACAGCGCTTCTTACACCAATGCCATTTTCTTCACCCCAAACTTTTGCAAAAAGTTCACTGCAACCGTTAATAATATAGGGATGCTTTTCAAACTCAGGTGTACAATTTACCATGCCTAAAACCTTAATTACCCGTTTAACTTTGTTTAAACTACCGATGTTTGTTTTTATGGTTGAAAGCATGGTTAAACCCACCTGCAACGCAGCAATTTTGCCTTCTTCCTGAGATAAATCAGAACCGATCCGTCCAATGATTAATGATTTATCATCCTGAACCGGGCCATGGCCGCTTAGGTAAAGGTATTTTCCATCAACTAAACAAGGTTTGTAAACGCCAAGTGGTGCGGGTGCGGGCGGTAAATTAAGTTTCAGTTGTTCGAAGCGTTCGTCGGGGGTTAAATTTTCCATATGATGTATTTATTATTTTTAAGCGATGATTATTTTAAGCAAAAGTACACCCAAAAGGCCTGCAATGCCAACAATAGATTCCATTAATGCCCATGATTTGAATGTATCTTTCAAAGTTAAACCGAAATATTCTTTAAACATCCAGAATCCGGCGTCGTTAACATGAGAAAACATTAAGCTCCCGGCACCAACCGCTAAAACCATCAGGTTGGGATTGGTATGCGTATGCTGCATTAAAGGGACAATAATGCCGGCGGTGGTTAAACCGGCAACTGTTGCCGAGCCCACACAAAACCGAATAATTGCGGCAATCATCCAGGCCAGAAACAATGGCTCTGCTTTAACGTGCTGCAAATAAGCTGCAATTTGATTACTTACACCACTCTCTGTTAAAACCTGCTTTAAAGCGCCAGAGCCCGCAATGATCAAAAGAATTAAGGCGATATCTTTAATCGCAACACCATAAATATGCATGATCTCCGTGATTTTTTTTCCCTGTGTGATGCCCAATAACCAGGTGGCAACAATCAATACAATGAGCATCACAACAGATGGATTTCCGGCAAATAAAATATAAGGCAGGATAATGGAATCGGGCCTTAAAAGCATGGGAACGAAGGAAGCAACTGCCAGTAATAACACAGGAAGTAAAGCCGTAAAAAAGCTTTTAAATCCACCCGGGAGTTGTTCGTCTGTTAATTCTTTTGGGCTGAAAGAAGCCAATGGATTTGCAGGGATTGCTTTGAGCGTACGGGCGAAAATGGGGCCGCCTAGTATGATTGCAGGAATTGCAACAGCTAGGCCATAAAATAGTGTCAAACCCATATCGGCCTGGAATTGAATCACTAATGCCGCTGGAGAAGGATGCGGCGGCAAAAACCCATGTGTTACGGATAAGGCGGCTAACATGGGTAAACCGATGTATAACGCAGGCAATTTATAACGGTAAACAACGGAGAATATTAAGGGAACCATCAGCACGAAACCTATCCCGTAATACAAGGGAATACCAATTAAAAAGCCCGTTAAAACCATAGCCCATTGGATATATTTTTTACCGAAAATAGTCATGCTTACCTGAGCGATCTTTTGCGCCGCGCCACTTTCGGCCACCAGTTTACCAAGCATTGCCCCTGCCGTAATGATAATGGCTAAGGAGCCTAAAACATCGCCCATGCCTTTTTCGATACTCGATGGGATTTTTGAAGGTGGTAAGCCTAAAGCCAGGCCCGCTAGAAAAGATACCGCTAAAAAGGCTAAAAAAGCATTGATCTTAAATACAGAAATCAGTACAATTAATAAGGCAATGCAAATAAAAACAATGAGTATAGTCATTTAATTTACGATAATTTCATTAACCAGGCTTTTGTGCCCCGGAATAATTCCTGTTCCCACCACCTGATTAAAAGCATTCATTACAATAAATTGTAATGCCATCAGGCAAAACAACTTCGCTGATTTAATCAAAGTAAATAAGGAGGAGTATTTTATCATCAGTGCAATCGAAATAACACTAAGGTAAGTTTAAAATTTTATTTTCGCCTACGATAAAACATTGTGGGTGTTGCAGTGGAGATGCGGTCCTTTAAAGACACGCCTAAAAGAAAAAAATAAAAATCCAGCATTTCTAGTCTTTGGATAATGATTACCTTCGCATATGAAAACCAAACGCCCTCTACTTTATTTTTTCAGTGTTCTGATCGGTTCAGCTTTAGCCCTACCAGCCTGCTCGCAACAGTACAAAAAAAACATTCCGGAACAGGAAAGTTCAAAATCCATAGACAGCGGCCGAACCTCTCTAAAAGTTTCAGCTAAGCCCGTAGAAAAGGACCTTGGCAAGATGGTCACAGACCTAAAGGCATCAATGGTATCTTATATGCAAACTGCACAGCCATCCTACACGATGGATGACATTGATAGCTGTCAAAAGATACTCAAGGGCTACCTCGTAGATATAAATGCTTCCAAGAACAAAGAACAAGGAATGAGAATAGTCAAGACAACGATCCTCACGCTCAATGCATTAAACCGCAAAACTGAGGAAAGCCTTATCGAAACAAGCGAGCGTGAACAGATAGCCGAAATTATCATTCTTGCTTCAAACCGTAAGGGCTATAACACGGTGGATGAAGATATCACCGAAGAATGGCGGGAGTGGTAAAATCCCTCATTGTTGTAAGATATTTTCCAATGAAAATGAAAAGCAGATTACGGTATCTCCACGCTGGCAGTTTCTTCTTCCTGTTCCTAAAGTGGTCACAATCAACTTATTCAGCATGATATTTCAGAATAACGAAACAATAGATGTAATGTGTTGGAAAACGGTAACCAGCGACCAAATCTCCATACATCATATTTATAGTGAAATATTAAGGCGATTTGGCAACTGGTATGGAAAGTAGGATGGGCTGCCTTTCCTCCTTTTTCAGCTCTAAACCAGAATCCCAGGCCGGTCCTTTAAAAAAAGTATAGGTTTTTTGTCCGTTCTGATCAAACGAAATACGCTCTATGGCCGTTACCCGATCTGGAATACGGGCACCAAACCAATCCGGATCAGCCTTTCCTTTCCAGGTGACCAGGTAAAGTACCGAACCGGTAGCATAATCTGCGCCATCCCTTAAACGTTTTGCGGCAATGCCGTTGCCGTAAAGTGTCGACATTGTTTTTGCTTCCGGCTGCAGGCTAACAGCCATTGGCGTCATTTCCAAAGGATTTTCAGGAAGTCTGGAAATGCTTGTTATTGAAGCTTCGTTATTGATCCGATCAGTTGCGTTTGGCTTACAGCCCAACATCAACAATATAAGGGGAAATACCCCTGCGGTGAATGATAATCTCATTTTATTTATTGTTTAAGCCCTTAATATCAAGCGGTCTGGTAAATACATAATCGTTATCACGTTCCGGCCTGTGGCAGCTGATGCATTCCGAATCAAATTTCACCGTTTTACCATAGGGCAAAAGGTTTTCCCCTTTCCAGCGTGCCCAGCCCCAGCCTTTTGTACCGGCATAACGCTTAACATCTTTGATCATAAACTCCACCTGGACAAATTGGCCTGCATAAACGCTTCCATCTTTGGCTTGCTGTTGTTTCCACGCGGTTTTGGCAAAAATGGTTCCATCCGGCCATGGGTTTGTTTTTCCTTCGTGTATGGCTTCAACCGCTATCGGGTTGCCAAAAATGATGCGGATGGTACCATTGTCGAAACGCTCTGTCGTACTTATTGCTTTCCACTTGCGGTAATTGGGCAGGTAAGCGATTCCGTTTGGCGATTTTTTCACTTCCATAATAGATGGTTTCTCTACTCCCATCGAATTGCTTTCTATACTGGCGGGTTTACTTACAGCATTATTTAACAAGTAATTTCTAATCAGATCTATATCTTTCTGATCCAACTTTGCCTCAGGGTGCAAAGCGGTATAACTGCTTAAAGGCATTTCTTTTGAAAGCATCCCGTTTAAGGCAAAATACAACATGGCATTACGTTGCGGGGTAGCGAGCGAGTCCCATTGCGAAAAATCAAGTGCTTTCCTGCCATCACGGATGTGCGAGGCCACTAAAAAATTCACCGGCGTAAGCCGGTCGAACCAACGCCAACTGGTTTGGGAAGAGTGGCAATCGAAACAGGACGTTTCCAGTACCTTTGCCACTTCTGCAGGTACACCTGCCAGCCCTTTAACCGGCTGTGTTTTTACTGAACTTAGTTCTTCGGGCCTGATCAGTTGCGCCAGCAACACCAGACTGAGGATGCCGAGTATGATTTTGAATTTGAGTTTCATGGATTATTTTTTTAACCTGCTCAAAATTAGCCTTCAAAGCACCCAACATAACATTACAATCCTATAAAAGGGATAAATTTAGCCTTGAAGGCGAATAAACCGCTTTGAATAGTCCGATCTTTTTAAGACCTTGACCCCTAAAATCCAGCTAAATTAGTCTGGCGATTTTTAACCAAGCCCTATGTTAAAAGGAAGATTGCACCTGCTACTTTTTGTTACTGTGAGTATTACGGTAATGCTGATCAGTTACTTTTCTTTCCGTTACCTTTACAACAGTGCTGCCCAAAAGTTATGGGCCAGCAAAATGGAATCGGGCGCAAGGGAAAGCAGGGAAATCGGCCGCTTGCTCGAACAACAGCTGCAAAGCGGACTTGCGCCGCAAAAGGTGATCCGCAACCTGCAGCAAAGTATAGAAAATACCGATACCCAGGGCGAGTTTATCTGCATGTATGATAAAAATGGTATCGAACTTTGTCACCCCAATCCGGCGCTCATCGGCCAGAAAATAGCGCAGGGCAATTCTGTACTTCAGTCGCGAAATGGATCGATACCTTTTAATGAAGCCATTGCGCAACAGAAAAGCCTGGGCGGTACACGAAGTTTTCCGGAAGCAAAAAACAGGCGTTCAGAAATCGTAAATATTTATCCGGTAAAGGGCAGCGACTGGGTTGTGGCGGCACATGCCAATATCGAAGTACTACAGGCTGAACTATCCGGCCTTTACACACAGTTTATTATTTGTTTTTTAACCACAGCAGTCATTATCATCGGCAGCTGTTTAATGCTGATCAGGCAGATTTATGGCCGGTATGAAAAATCGGTTTCCTTAGAGATCAGTAGCTTAAATGAAAAAGTGAACACTTTGGGCAGCTTAAACGAACAGTTGGCCAGATTGCAACAGGAAAATGCTTTAGTTTCATTAAATCCAGACAAGGAATCTGCCCGGAAACGGATGATCACCTATTTAAAAGACGAACTGATCCACCTTGATATCACTGAAATAGCCTTTTTCTTTTTCGATGGTGCTGCTGTCAATATCATCACGCACAATGGCAAAAGGTACACTACCGCATTAAGCCTTGATGAGCTGATGAAACAGCTTGATGGAGATACCTTTTACCGTGCAAACAGGCAGTTTATCATCAGCCTTAACGCGATCCAAACCATTTATATCTATGGCAAAAACCAACTGAAAATTGTGGTCTCGCCAGCGCCTGAAGAGGTTATATTGATCAGCAAAAACAAGGTATCGGAATTTAAAAAATGGCTTGACAGGTGATTTTTTTCAAACAAATCAACACATTTAGCTACTTATAGTGATTAGGTTACAAGATTAATTACCCTTAAACTTTTGTATGGCTTCAGGCGTTACCGGAGTAAAAAGATTCACGAGGTTTCCATCAGGGTCTCTTAATAATAAAGATTGATTGCCCCAGGGCATGAAAGTAGGTTCTTGTACGATCGCGCTTTTTAAGGAATCCGCTAATTGTTCGAAACGCTGCTGCACATCATCAACCCTGAATTCGATAATCATGCTACGGTTCTGTGCAGGTTGGGCAACACTGTCGCCACCAAAAAATTGTAAAGTTCGTATGCTCCCAATGGCAAGGGTTGCGCTTGGGGTTTTTAACTCGGCAAAATCAGGCGTGTAACTGATGGCTTTTAAACCTGTTAACTGTTCGTAAAAATTGATGAGTGTTTCTACCTGGGCCGTAATAATGCGGGTGGATATTAAATTCATTGCTAGTTATTTTAATTGTGCAACGAAGGTATCAGGTGCTCATGACAGCCGTTTGTCACGGCTGGTAATTTTTTTTTATTTTTCCTGTACCTTAATGCATTTAACTTAATTAGGAATGCGTTAGGTTATTGATCACACATTCATATATCATACTTTCTGTTCCGATTTATACAATTTATTCCATAAAGTATCGGTTAACTTTGTGAAATTCTTTAATTTTAAATTATAACCAAATCGCTATGAAACAGAACCACTTGATCAGAATGGATAATATGGGCATTGTTGTGGCATCGCTTGACAATGCAATCTCTTTTTTCAGCGAAATCGGACTGAAACTTGAAGGCCGGGCAACAATCGAGGGAGAATGGGCAGGTAAGGTTACCGGGCTGGGTAACCAGCACGTGGAAGTGGCCATGATGGTTACCCCCGATGGCCATAGCCGCCTTGAAATTTCACAGTTTCTCACTCCTGTTACCATTTCAGACCACCGCGAAGCACCGGTTAATTCTCTTGGCTACCTGCGTGTAATGTTTACGGTTTCAGATATCGGCGAATTATTGCCAAGACTGCAAAAACACGGCGCCACACTTGTTGGTGAAGTTGTTGAATATGAAAACGTTTATAAACTTTGTTACATCAGGGGATCAGAAGGTCTTCTAATCGGGCTTGCGCAGGAGCTTCACAAAAAATGACGAAATTGATAATCCATGGCCTCTTTAAAAGGAAAGCGCATCGGGTAGATCCTTACAGGGACCATACGGCAAGCTCATATCCATCCGGATCAAGGAACTGGAACCTACTCCCGCCGGGGAAAGCGAAGATTTCTTTTGAAATTATGCCGCCTGCATTAATTACGTTAATTTTCGTCCCTTCTAAATCCTGTGAATAAAGTACAACCAGAATGCTCCCTTTCAATGGTGCTCCGATGGTAAAACCTCCATCTACAAAATCCCCTTCAAAAGCGGTATAGTCAGGCCCGTAATCGGTAAAAACCCATCCAAAGGCGGCTGTATAAAATGCTTTGACCTTTTCAAGGTCCCGGGAAAGAAATTCAAGGTACTGTACCTGCTGGTGCTTTAACTTCTGCGGAGTATTGCTCATAAATATGTTTGCTTGATAAGCAAAAATACCTATAAATGGGCTTGCCTCCCAAAAAATATTGTTTTGGTTTCAAGATGCTTTCCTAGTCAATGGTACAGACAGTCTTTGCCTGTACCTTTAACCATCTCGTCCTAGGTTTTCAGGCTCATGCCTCCATCCATTACGATTTCTGCCCCCGTAATATAAGTGGCAGCATCACCACAAAAGAAGGTAACCATTTTGGCCACATCCTCAGATTTTCCGATTTTACCGAGCGGAATACGGCTGATCAGCCACTGGTTAATGCCTGCTAACTGTTCTTCGCTCAGTCCTATTTTGTTCATGATTTCTGTAGCGATAGGGCCCGGACTCACGCTGTTCACCCGGATCTGACGCGGTGCAAGCTCTACCGCTGCAGTACGCATCACCGAGTTCAGTGCTGCTTTGCTTGAAGCGTAAATTGAGCTGTTTGCCCCGTCCATATGTGCGGTATTCGAAGAAAGGAATACCACAGAACCACCATCATTCAGCAACGGGATAAATTTGCTCAAAGTAAAGTAGGCACCTTTAAAATTAATACCAAAAATGTTATCAAAACTTTTTTCAGTGGCATCCGCAATGCTGCTCTGCTCCACTACACCCGCATTGATAAACAGGATGTCAATTTTACCAAAGATTGTTCCTACCTCACTCGCCAACCCTTCAATTGCGGTGATCTGGCTCTGATCTGCCACCAATCCTATCAGACCAAGGTCTGAAGCAGCCTTTTCAACGGCATCTTTTCTCCTTCCGGTAATAATCACCTCTGCACCCAGTGTTTTTAATTCTTTTGCGGTGGCATAACCAATGCCGCTATTTCCGCCGGTTATCAGCGCTTTTTTTCCTGTTAAATTGTTCATGATAAAAAAATAAATTTTATACCTCCAAAAATACGGTTGAATTGGTATACTTTTGTAGTCAGTATAACAGAGTATACCAGTTATGGAAACAGAAAAAACAATCCAGATTGCGACAGAGGTGCTGTCCAATCCACGCAACCAAAAAGAAGAGGTACAGGCTTTACAGGATACGCTTTATGTGCTCGGGGGCAAATGGAAACTGCCGATCATCAATTCCATCTGTAACGGCAATAAAAGATTCCGGGATATTGAAAGAAGCATTCCGGGAATTACCACGCGGATGCTGAGTAAGGAATTAAAGGAAATGACGGCAAACCAGCTGATCAAAAGAACAGTGATAGACGATACTCCTGTAAGTATTGAATATACTTCCACTGAATACTGCCAGTCTTTTGGTGGTATCATCCTGGAAATGATCAGGTGGGGCAAAAGCCACAGGCAACGCTTGAAGGGAGTTGCTGATTAGGTAAATGGCTAACAATTTTTATTGATGTAAAGTTCCGTGATCTTAAAAGAACGGGACTAAGCAAATCTATCTTTGTTTTAGCCAAATTGACTAAGAGAAAATTATCTTATTGGTATCAATTTTATCGGGCCGAATGAAAATTGTATTTTTCCAAAAAAACGGCAGATAAATTAAGCACCAGCTTAATGTACCAAACACGCTATAAATAACATATGAATAAAGCATTTCTAATTCTTCTCTTAACTTTTTTTACGGCAGTAGTTTTTGGACAGAAAAACAGGCCAAATGAAAGCGATAAAAGTAAACCCTTTGTTTTAGGGCGAATAGACGAAATCCAATCAAAAGAACTGGCTGAGAAAAGAATCCTGAACATTTACCTTCCTGACGGCTATAACCAAAATGATACTACAAAATATCCGGTAATTTATTTGCTTGATGGTTCTGCCGATGAAGATTTCATCCATATTGTAGGGCTCGTACAGTTTAACAGTTTCGAATGGGTAAATCAGGTGCCTAAATCAATTGTGGTGGGCATTGCTACTGTAGATCGGAAACGGGATTTTACTTTCCCAACCGCTATCGAGGGCGACAAGAAAAAATATCCTACAACAGGCCATTCAGATAAATTTATTTCGTTCATTGAAAAAGAGCTTCAACCCTATATTCAGGCAAAATATAAAACGGATGCGAACAAAACCCTTATTGGTCAATCTTTAGGCGGTTTGCTGGCTACTGAAATCCTGATTAAAAAACCTACGCTTTTTAATAAATACATTATTATCAGTCCCAGTTTATGGTGGGATAATGCTTCGTTGTTAAATCAGGATTCCGAAATAAAGGGAAATACTTTTAAACAACAAACAGATGTTTACATTGCTGTAGGTAAAGAAGGTCTTACGCCAACTGAAATACCCAGGGTTATGGAGGTGGATGCAAATTTATTGACCGAAAAAATAAAAGGTTTCAAAAACAAAAATGTAAAAGTATATTTTGATTTTTTGCCACAGGAGAACCATGCAACGATTATGCATCAGGCAGTGTCCAATTCTTTTAAATTCCTATACCCCGTAGTGAAAAAAGAATAGGTTTAAAAAAATATCCAACACTGGTGGATACAAAAACCGATATACAAATTTATGCTACTAAAACGTTAAAATGAAGGTTTTTGATTAAAAAAGCAATAAAATTTTTTAATTCAAAAAAATAAACGTTAATTAGACATTTATTTATTGTTATGAGCACAGCAAACTATGTAATTGGAGTGGATTACGGGACAGATTCTGTCCGGTCAGTTCTAGTCGATACCGCAAACGGAAAGGAAATAGCATCGTCTGTTTTTCTTTATCCAAGATGGCAGAAAGGTTTATATTGTAAACCGTCTGTTAATCAGTTCCGCCAGCATCCGTTAGATTATATTGAAGGTTTAACACACACTATAAAAGATTGTTTAACAAAAGCAGGTGGTGCCGATATTGCACATCTTGTAAAAGGAATTTCGGTTGATACAACCGGATCAAGTCCGGTGGCTGTTGATGCAACGGGTACG
>CBFGNP010000003.1:0-21200 GCA_965650095.1 uncultured Pedobacter sp.
CTCCACGTTCACTAATTTTTGATGCGCTGATTTCAGCAATAATATTATCGATCTCATCTGCGTCAGATTCAACGGCAGCGGTACAGCTCATATCACCTACCGTACGAAACCTTACCTTTTTATGTACGACCACATCTTCGTTATCCATATTTAGAAATGGTGAAGCAGCCATTAGCTGACCGTTACGCGTAATAACATCCCTATAATGTGCAAAGTAGATAGAAGGCAAGCCAATGTTTTCTCTTTTTATATAATTCCATACATCAAGCTCGGTCCAGTTGCTGATCGGGAATACCCTTATGTTTTCGCCTTTATGAATTTTACCATTATAGATGTTCCATAATTCGGGGCGCTGACGCTTAGGATCCCATTGCCCGAACTCATCTCTTACAGAGAATATGCGCTCTTTGGCACGTGCTTTTTCTTCATCTCTCCTCGCTCCACCAATACAGGCGTCAAAACCATGCGAGGCTATTGAATCCAAAAGTGTAACCGTTTGCAGCGAATTTCTGCTGGCATTTTTACCGGTTTGCTCCACCACTTTTCCCTGATCAATAGATTCCTGAACGCTTCCTATAATCAATTTTTCGCCCAGTCGTTCTACCATTTCATCCCGGTAAACTATGGTTTCTTCAAAATTATGACCGGTGTCAATGTGCACCAATGGAAAAGGGAACTTGCCAGGCCTGAAAGCTTTTTCTGCCAGTCTAACCAGGGTGATAGAATCCTTCCCACCAGAAAATAGCAAGGCTGGCTTCTCAAATTGCCCTGCCACCTCACGCATAATGTGAATGGCTTCGGCCTCTAACTCATCTAAATAATCTAAATTATATTTGCTCATGTTCTTTTGCAATTATTTAGTGGTATGCAAACCACATTCTTTTTTCGACTGATCTTCCCACCACCAGCGTCCTGCTCTAAAATCTTCTCCTTCACGTACTGCCCTTGTGCAGGGCGCACAGCCGATGCTTGGAAAGCCTTTGTCGTGTAAAGTATTGTAAACGATATTATTTTTTTTGATATATGCTTTCACTTCATCGAGCGACCAGTAAAAAATCGGATGGAATTTAATCAGCTGATTCTGCTCGTCCCATTCGAGGTTAGACATATCTGTACGGTTTAAAGACTGTTCAGATCTTATCCCTGTAACCCAGAGGCTGTTTCCGGTCAAGGCCCTTTTCAGCGGTTCAAGTTTACGGATACCGCAGCATTCCTTTCTATTGTCTACCGATTCATAAAAGCTGTTTGGCCCTTTTTTTTCGACCATTTTCTGCAAGGCCTCAGCTTGTGGAAAATAGGCTGTTATCGGCTTTTTATAAATCTCAAGCGTCCGGTTCCATACATAATAGGTTTCCGGAAATAAACGACCCGTTTCCAGTGTAAAAACTTCTATAGGAATATCATTAGAGAAGATCATGTGTGTAATGACCTGGTCTTCCCATCCAAAACTCGTCGAGAATACGATCTTACCTGGGTAGGCTTTTGCAAAATAAGCTAAAGCGTCTACCGGATCCAGGTTCCTGATTTTCTCTCCTATTTCAATCAACTGCTCCTTCATTGCTATTTATTATCTAAGGGCTTCATTAAGATTTCAGTTACTTCGTTCAGCCGTTCTACCTTTGAATTAAAGTCGCCTTTCAGCATGTTCCTCAGGATCTGCATCTGTTTCAAGGTAATAGCCAGTCCGTTCGGCAAACTTTCCGTCAGCACTTCTTTTAATCTTTTAGCGATGGTCGGCGATTTACCATTGGTTGATATGGCGATTTTCAGATCCCCTTTCTGTACAATCGAACCAAGATAAAAATCGCATAGTTCAGGCTTGTCAGCAACATTCACCAGTAGTCCACGCTGATTGGCTTCCCGTTTTATCTGTTCGTTTAGTACATTATCATTGGTTGCCGCAATCACAAAATTTTTACCATCAAGATCAGCTGGTTCAAAGCTTTTCTCCAGGATATTTACTGAGGGATAAGCAGCAACTAAATCGCTGACTTCTTTAATAATGGTTTCAGCAACAACAGTAATTCTGGCACGCTTGCTATTGTTTAGCAATGCCGTCAATTTTTCTAAACCAACCGGTCCCGCACCTATAACCAGGGTATGCAGCTCGTTTAGCTTTATAAAAACCGGAAATAACTGGTTGCCTTCCATTGTGCTTATATTTCTTCTTTCAATGCCCTGTAAAAATCTCTGATCGGTTGAAATGAAGGATGCAAAGATACTACCTCCCCAAATATAAGCAAGGCCGGTGCCTGAATACCTTTTTCTTCTACCACTTCCACTATGGTATTTACCGTACCGATGCCCAGCTTTTCGTTTTCGGTCGAACCGCTTTGTATGGCCGCAACCGGTAACTGATGCTTGCCTTCATTTTGAAACAATTTAACGATTTCTTTCAGCTTGCCCAATCCCATTAATACCACTACAGTTGCTTTAGATCTTGCCGCTTCGTATAGATCATTAGAGATCTGTCCCGACGCCGTAGTACCGGTAACTACCCAGAAGCTCTCGCTTAAACCACGGTGTGTTACCGGAATCTGCTGTAAACCCGGGACAGAAATAGAACTGGATAGACCAGGGATCACTGAAACCGGAATGCTATAACCTGCTGCATAGTCGAGTTCTTCGTACCCTCTGCCAAATACGAAAGGATCTCCACCTTTCAGGCGGACCACATGGCCATAGTTAAGTGCGTAATCAACCATCAGTTTGTTTATCGTATCCTGTCCGTAAGAATGTTCACCGGATCTTTTACCCACATACACCCTAATGGCCTCAGGGTTGGCATAGTCTAAAACCGCTTCATTAACCAATGCATCATATAAAATCACATCGGCAGTTTTAAGTGCGTTGGCACCCTTCATGGTTAGCAATTCCGGATCACCCGGACCAGCTCCAACAAGTGTTATCCTTGGCTCCTTATTGTTGTTTTGAGTGATCATTGAAATTGCTCCTCTCTTTTAGCTTTCATTTGATTATAGAATTTATCGACAGCACCTAAGTAGTCTGTTGCAAATTCCCTGCTAGGTTCATTTTTATTGATCTGTAATACCAGATCATTAAAAGTTCCGTCCAGTTTCACTTCCCCGGTTGCTACATAATGGTTATCAAACTCCCGGATGATGCCAATCTGTGTACTGCTGTTCACCCCTTTATCCAGCAACATCGCTTTAGCTGTACTTACAAATACAGCATAAGTGTGGTATATGGCATCAGACCATGCTTCGGCTTCAAATGAAGCCTTTGCCCAATCTAATTTTTCTTCTGCTTCAAGTAGCAAAGTCGCAACCAGGTCTATCACTACACCGGCGCATTCCCCTACCCCAATAGCAGGTATAAATATATCTTCATGACCCCAGTCCACATATTCCTCATCCTTCAGATTCGTCAGATCAGCCAATGGCTTCAGCATCTGGTAAAAATAATCCTTACCATTTCTGTCGTAATACTGGTTAAAGCGCTCGTCCTTTTCGGCATTTGCACCAAAATCATTCAATATGGTTCTTAATATATCCGTAGCACGTTTAGACGGCGCTTTAATTACACGCTCAGCTACCCTTCCCACACCATCTCCAACAGTGCCACCACCCAGCATCACCTGTACGGCAGGCACAACTTTACCATTGGCTTTAACCGAGCTGCCATGAAAACCGATATGCGCCAGTCCATGCTGTCCGCATGAATTCATACAGCCACTGATTTTAATTTTGATATCTTTATCGTAGATCAGTTCCGGATATTCCTCGTAGATCACATCTTCTAAAGCAACAGAAAGTGACATACTGTTCGAGATTCCCAGGTTACAGGTATCTGTCCCAGGACAAGTGGTTACATCACCTACACTATCAAAACCAGGCTTTGCAAAACCAAGCTCCTTAAGGGCAGTATACAAGGCCGGCAATGCAGCTTCTCTGACAAATTTCAGCATCAACCCCTGATTCTGGGTAATGCGGATCTCATCAGCAGCATAAGGGTTTATCGCCTCCACCAGCTGACGGGCTTTTTCCGTTGGAATATCCCCTTTCGTTACTTTGATATATACCGCATAAAAACCATCTTGTTTTTGCGGAGCTACATTTGTTGCGCGCCAATGTTTGTAGTCAACCGCATTAACCACCTCTTCAAGCTGCGGATAGTCGATTAACTGAGGTATCTGTGGCTGTGAAACAGCATCACGATCTATTTTGAAGGATTTTGATTTATTAGCGATACGCTCCTCTTCGATCAATCTTAATACCTCCTCCAATCCCAGTTTCTGAATCAGGTATTTTAAGCGGGCCTTATTTCTGTTCGTTCTTTCACCATAACGATCAAAAACTCTTAACACCGACTCGGCATAAGGAATGATCTGATCTTCATGTAAGAACTCATAGACCAGCTCGGCCAAAAAAGGCTGGGCACCTAAGCCACCCCCAAGCACAACTTTAAAACCCCGTTCGCCTTTTTCGTTTATTTTTGGAATAAAACCAAGGTCATGTATATAGCTGAATGCAGTATCCCTTTCATCAGAAGAGAACGAAAATTTAATCTTTCTACCCATCTCCTGGCAAATCGGGTTGCGCAAAAAGTAGGTAAAGAAAGCATGTGCATAAGGCGAAACATCGAAAGGCTCGTTCGGATTGATGCCTGCATCCGGAGACGAGGTCACATTACGAACGGTATTTCCACAGGCCTCACGAATGGTTACATCATCGCGCTGCAGCTCTTCCCACAATTGCGGTGTCCTGTCCAAACTTACATAGTGAATCTGAATATCCTGACGGGTGGTCAGGTGCAGGTTCCTGCTTGCATATTCATCAGATACATCAGCAATACGGAGTAACTGTTTAAAAGTCACTTTCCCAAAGGGCAGCTTTATGCGTACCATTTGTACACCGGGCTGCCTTTGTCCGTAAACCCCACGTGCTAAACGCAGACTTCTAAATTTCTCATCATGGATTTTACCGCCGCGAAATTCCCTGATCTTCTTTTCCAGATCAATGATATCTTTTTCGACAATAGGGTTCTCTAACTCTGTCCTAAAACTTTGCATGCTAATTGGTCTTATTTTAAAAAAGCTCCTCGATCTGTAAGACCGGAGAAGCTTCAATATCTTATCTCAACAGTCCATTATGTTACCAATACATGCACCGCATGTTCAGGTAAATCGTACTGTTGTTAGTCTTGTTCATAAAGCAAATATATAAAGTATACAGGAATAGTAGTATATACTTTTATAAAAAATATGCAATTGATTTATTATCAACGGATTATTTTACATAGAAACAATAAACATCTCCTTCATGTTTCCCATATCTTCATGCCAGTGTCATTTCATGTAACAGGCCAAACACTTTAACATCAAAGCTGTAAACATTATAAATGAAGCGAAAAATAAATCTTTTACCTTTTCTGGTTATCATTGCCTTTTTCTTTTTACTAAATAGCTATGTATTGTCAGGCATTCATACCCTCAGTACCCATCCCATCATTACACCCCTGTTCTCCACTTTTATAGTTCTGGTAACTATCTCCCTTCTTTATGCAATGCAACGGATGCGCGACAACGGAATGGATATTTTTTTTAAAATAGCTACCCACACTTTTCTTGTACTTCTTGTAGCAGAACTCATTTTTATCCTGGTCTTGTTACCTGTTGATGCTTACCGGATGATTGCACAACAGCCAAGGAATTTTTATTGGGTAGCCTTTGCGGCATTTCTTTTTATCTTTACTGTGATCGTATTTATTTACGGTATAATTAAAGGCAAATACGCTTACCGGGTCATCAAACATACCTTATTTTTTGATGACCTTCCTGAAAGTTTCGACGGATTTACCCTCACCCAGATCTCCGATGTGCATGCCGGGAGTTTTCAAAATCCAAAGGCTGTCCAAAGAGGCATAGATCTGATCAAGGCGCAAAAATCAGATCTTTTTGTTTTTACGGGAGATCTTGTTAACAATACAGCCGAAGAAATTAAGCCCTGGCTCAGCTATTTTTCTCAGATCAAAGCGCCATACGGGCAATTCTCTGTTCTGGGCAACCACGACTATGGCGATTACGTGAAATGGAAAAATGAAAGCGCTAAAAACGCCAACTTACAGCAATTAAAGTTATACCATGCCGAACTGGGCTTCAGATTACTGCTGGATGAGCATGTTGAGTTATACAAGCATGGCGAAAAGATTATTCTTGCGGGTGTAGAGAACTGGGGTATTGGTTTTGGAGAACGTGGCGATCTTAAAAAAGCTTTAACAGGTGTAAATCCCAACGATTTTAAAATACTGCTATCCCACGATCCAACACATTGGGATGCTGAGGTAAAACGTTTCCCTACAAAAATCAACCTCACCTTATCCGGGCATACCCACGGTATGCAGTTTGGGATAGAGGCCTTTGGAATGAAATGGAGCCCGGTTAAATACAGATATGCGCATTGGGCCGGAATAGCCAGCGAGCATGGCAGGTTCCTAAACATCAACAGGGGTTTTGGTTTTCTCGGTTTTTCAGGTCGCATCGGTATCTGGCCCGAAATTACTGTTATTGAACTTAAAAGATCAAGAACTTAATTTATCATAGAAAGGTTGTTTTCCAACAAAATGGGATTCGAATTGTTTAAATTCTATACTTTTGCAGGGCTAGAATTATTATAATATCTACGAAGCCTTAATGGAACAAAACAAATTGAGAGAAGAAACTTTGACTGCAGCCGCTGATTCTGATGATTTAAAAAGAGTATTTCAGGATAGAAAGAGAACAAACATTTTAAATAAGCTAGAACAGCAAACGATCTCTTTTTTGGTTACAAGGGTTCCTCAGTTCATCACTTCAGACATGCTTACCTTTGCCGGAACATTTGGTTCCTTAATGGTACTTGGTGGATTTATCCTGGCCAATTATTATGACCGGACTTACCTGCTGCTCGGTATTCTGGGCCTGGCAGTTAACTGGTTGGGAGATTCACTGGACGGTCGCGTGGCCTATTACCGCAACATTCCCCGCAAATGGTATGGCTTCTCGCTGGACATCATCATGGACTGGGTGAGTACCGTCCTGATCGGTTTGGGCTATATGGTCTATGCAAGGAACGCATATGAGCTGATCGCTTTTGTTTTTGTTGTTTTTTATGGATGGGCAATGATCATTTCACAGCTTAGATATAAAATTACTGATGTTTACAGTATAGATTCCGGTCTTGTGGGCCCAACCGAGATCAGGATCATTCTGGCAATTATTCTCTTGCTCGAAGTCCTGTTTGCCCATCTGATTGAATACTTCGCAAGTGGTATCTGTATCACGCTACTGGTCATTAACGTCATAGACACAAGGAAACTTTTAAAGCTTGGCGATATCAGGGATAACATGGAGCGAAAGGCAAGAAAATTATAGATAAATGATTAAAATGAAATCTGTTTTCGTATTTGCTAAGGCCCAGGTTTCAGCGTTTACCGGCGGATTGCTTGACTACCTGGTGATGATATTGTGTACCGAGCTCCTGCACATTCATTATACCATTTCAATTGCGATCGGCGGGGTTATCGGGGCAGTGCTTAACTTTTCTGTCAACAGATACTGGACATTTACTGCCAGCAAGGCCAGCCAGGTGCCCGTTGGGTTCCAGCTGGTTAAATTTGTTTTCGTAGTAGCCGGCAGCATTATGTTAAAATCATCAGGAACTTATCTTTTAACCAACTTGCTGGCACTCGACTATAAGATTACCAGGATTATGGTTGATATTATTGTTTCCCTTGGTTTTAATTACGTACTGCAAAAATATTGGGTGTTTAAAAAACCCACAGTAGAAGAACTGCGACAACTCGATTAACCATTACCTTTTATTTTTCAATACCAGGGGCTCCAGTACTTTTCGCCAGATCTCATAGCCATTTGCTTTCATATGCAAATTATCTTTTAAAAAGACATCCTTAAATACCTCAGCATTTTTATCTAACATCGGTGTCCATACATCCGCGAAAGCGGTCAGCTTTTCTTTGCTGGCATATTTTTTAAGTGCCGTATTAAACTCCATGTATTTATCCTTTAAGTGCCACCTGGCTACACTTGGCTTCGCAGATATAAAGACCACAGTAACCGCAGGAAAAGCTACCGCAATCTTTTTCCTCAGGGCTTTAGCCCGTTTCATGATCGTTTCCATATCAACACCGGCAGCAATATCATTGTCACCCTCGTAAATAAAGATCCTGGCGGGTTTATAAGGGGTTATTACCCTATCCGCATAATACAGCAGATCCTCAAACGTCGAACCACCAAAGCCCCGGTTAATCACATAAGATTCCGGAAAATAGCTGGCGACATCTTTCCATTTCGTAATAGAAGAACTTCCAACAAACAAGTTTGAACCTGGCCGTACCTGCTCAATAGTGTCGCGCTGATCAAAAGCCTTGATGTTATTTTCAAATCTTTCAGGCCCTTTGGTCTGCGCCTGCAGGCCAGAAGAAAAGGCCAGCAAACAACCAACTAAACCTGTGTTAAAAAGGATGTGGAAAAACGATCGAATTTTGTTCATTTTAAATATTTCTATAAGTACGATGTCGTAAGTTAATAAAATTACGATTAGTTGCCAATCCTGTTTTTTTCCTCTTCATTGCTTTGCTCTATTTTTTTATTACTGAATTTCTTACCGGAGCTAAAATTATAGCTCATCGTAAAACTGAAGGTCCGTGTAGGTCTTTTCTGATAAAAATCAATCCTTGTTGCCGCAAACTCAGTATAGTCTTTTTCTCTTGCCGTATTTAACAGGTCAGAAACATATAAACGAAGCAGTACACTTTTATTGACAAATCTTCTGGATACTCCCAGATCTGTCACAAACTGATATGCAACATTTGTATTGGCCCGTACAAATGGGGAACGATAGTCAGCAGACAGATCAAAATCTGCCAGATTCCTAACCAAAAAAGTATGCTGAGACCTGGCGTACAGTGTAGTCTGCCTAATTTGATAGCCGTTCAATGCATATCTAAGATTGTAGGCCGCCAGCGAATTGTTTGTCGTCCACCATTTTAAGATCTTGACGGGTGCATTCAGCGAAAACCCGTATTCCTTGCTGCTGTTAAAGTTTCTGGTTTGGTATTCAATAACGTTATTAGCAACCGGACTTGCCAGCTGGGCGATTTTATCCGTTGTTATGGAGTAATACACATCAGCCGATATTCCTTTCCAGAAAATTGCTCCCGCTTCAAACTTTTGGGTATATTCAGGCAATAGGTTGGCGTTGCCCAATTGGGTCAGGTAATCGTCAAACTGCAACCGGTAAGGATTCAAATCAGCAAAAGAAGGGCGCTGCAACCTCCTGGAGTAACTAAAAAAAATAGCGTGGTTCTTCTCTACGCTTAATTTCCAGGAAACGAAAACCGAAGGAAAAAGACTGAAATAGCTTCTTTTGAATCGCTCATTGCCTGTTAACGAATTCCCGTTCATATTGGTATGTTCGGCCCTCAGGCCTGCTTTGACGCTTAGTTTATGTAAACTTTTTTCCAAAGAAGCATAGGCCATTGAAAGATATTCTTTGTAAATAAAACGATTACTCAGGTCCCGGTTGATCTGCCATGTCCCATCCATATAAGTTTCGTTCAGCACTTCGTTATCTCGCTTCGTGGCTGCAAATTTCAACCCTGTCTTAAATGAAACCTCATGGTTAAAGATCCTGGTAAAATCGGTCTGCACACTGAACAAATTAGTCAAATTTGGTGTATTGTTGCGGTAGGTCGAGTTTTTCTCAGGAAGGGTATATACAGAAGAAAAATCATTGCGCTCGGTTTTGGTACTATAGATATAATCTCCGAGAATCTTCAAACCAGATCCAAGACTATCCGTTTTTAGTGAATAGTTTATAGTTGTACCATTAAGTGATGGTCTCCTGAACCATTCTGACCTGGCAGCTCCAGTTAATGACTGGCCTCCTGTAAAGGTAATCCCTGTATCGAAATATTGATCCAGCTTACCAATCGTTTGTACCGACTGTACGCCAATGGATTGATTCGCACTGAGGTCATAAGCCAGACCTAGCCTGTACATCAACCTTTTATTGTTATTGTACCTTTCCGTCTTGCTTGAGTAATAATCCTCGTTCGGGTAACTGATCCTGTTGGTCGCGATGTATTCGCTTTCGTCTTTTCCCGCCGATAAACTTCCTGAGAGGTATAAGTTCTTAATCTTGTAATTGAGGCTGCTCGATCCGCCATAAGCTGGCCGTTCTACCTGTTGACGATACTGGGCCGATACCGATCCCAACAATCCATCCTTTCTGGCTTTTTTCAATATAATATGGATGATGCCTCCAGAACCTGCAGCTTCAAATTCTGAAGGAGGGCTGGAAATAATCTCGATCTTGCTGATATCTTCTGACCTCAGTGTACGCAGGTACTCAGCGAGATCGCTTTCCGACATGCGTTGCACCACATCATTGATCATCACCATTACAGATTGGTTTCCCTTGATCTTAATCGAGCCATCACCCCCGACCCATATCCCGGGCGATTTCTGAAGCACTTCGAGACCTGTATTTCCATTAGCAAGTACACTCCCCTCCACATTTACGATGTACCGGTCTGTTTTCCTTTCTATCAATGGCCTTGTTGTCGTAATATTGACAGTATTCAGCGTATTGTGTTCTTCTTTCAAAACAATGTTTCTAAGCAAGGCAGTATCAGGGTATACAAAATCGAAAGATAGGGGCTGGTAGCCTACCGATGAAACCTTTATCGTATATTTCACTCGGTTTTTAAATGCATACGCAAGTTTAAAATATCCATGCTCATTGCTGATGCTGCCACTTACATATCCGCTGCCCTGCATTAACCCAAGCGATGCAAAAGGTACTGCAGCTTTTTTCTGATCTGTTATTCTTCCAGACAATGTATTTTTTGTCATTGATTCATCGGCCACCAATTTGTCGATCCGGTTGCGACCAATCACTATCAGCCGTTCCGACATCATTTTGTAAAAGAGTTGCTTTTCAGGCAAAACCTTAGTTAGCACTTCAGCAACAGGAATCCGCTGTACATGAATGGTAATCAGCATGGTATCCGGCACTACGTCATTGCTGTACACAATCGAATAAGCACAGGCCCGTTCAATCTGTTCCAAAACTCTGGTCAGCGGCTGTTGGTTTGCAGACAAAGATATTTTACAGTTCTGCGCATGTGTACTAGAGTGACTGAGCACCGCCAACGTTACAATCATTTGGATATATCTCTTCATCACAGCTATTTGATGATCACCAGTTTGTCATTGACGGTATAAGTAAACGGATATGATAATCGCAGGGCCTCGATCGCTTCTTTTAAGCTTTCGGCGTCAAAACTTCCGCTAAACCTTTTATCCTTTAATTCCTCTTTTTGGATTTCTATTTTAATGGCATATTTCTTTTCCAGGCGGCTGACAAGGTCTTTCAACTTTTCTTTTTTAAAGATCAGCGAATCCTGGACCCATTTGGTATCCTGTGATTCTCCTTCTGCGCCAATAGGGATCACCTTTAAAACCTGACCAGATCCGGTATCTTTGGTGGCTGCAATTAGCTTTTCATTGGGTTTGAGCAGGAGTACCCTGTTCCCTTTGTCCAGGTCGCTGGTAATCTCTATTAATCCCCTCAGCAGGGAAACCTCGATGTTAGCACGCTTCCGATAGGCATTTACATTGAAGGCAGTCCCTTTTACTTCAATATTCAGGTTACGGACATGTATAAAAAGCGGAATTTCCTCATTTTTAGCGACATCAAAAAAAGCCTCCCCCTCCAGAAATATCTCCCTTTTCTCCTTTCCAAATCTTTGGTTAAACCTAATTGATGATCCCCGGTTTAACCAGACCTCAGTGCCATCATCAAGTGTTTTGTATCTCTTATCACTGGCAGTATTGACCACATCGAATTTTAAAGACCTGTGACTATTCAGCAAGTTATAAGTAATCGGCGCAAAGCCTAGAACCACTAAAAAAACAGCCGCGATTTTTAGGAAGTAGATTGCAGAAAATGTTGTTACTGCAGGTTCGGTGTGATCATATTCAGGCACAAAGCTTTGCTGCTCTGCCATATCAATTGTTTCCCAGACACTTTTTAACTTTTCGCTGGTCTCCACACCGGTATGATTATCCTTTTTATTCTCGAAATAAGCAGTCAGCCTAATAGCTATCTGCTTAAAATTTTCATCCTGTCCGATAGCCTGCGTTAATTCCTTTTCCTCTTCAGGGGATATCTCTCCACTCCATCTTCTAGCTAACAGGGTCAGAAAGTTTTGTTTCTTCATAATCATTGCGTCTTATACCTTAAAGACACGCAGACTTTGTCAACTACTTATTGGCTTAGAAAAAAAATAAAAAAGGAAGGTGGGAAAGCGCCTGTTTTTTGCTCATACGTTTTTGCGGGTGATAACCTAGATAAGGACTGATTACATCAGCAAGCGTTTTAACAGCTTTATACAGTTGATTCTCAACCGTTCTGACAGAAATATTCAAGATCAAGGCAACTTCCCTGCATTTAAGCTCATTTTCTTTGATCAATTTGAAGATGATTCTTCGCTGTTCTGGCAAAGCAGCTATAGCTTCATTCAATTTCCGTGTCAATTCTTTGGTTTCCACTTCCGGCCCGCTGTCATCACCGAACTCCAGTGTCAGCCCATCCACATCATCCACCGTTAGCTGGCTACTTTTTTTGCTATCGCGGAGATGATTCAGTGCCGCATTTTTTACAGCGACATACAGGTAAACTTCAGGGTTTAAAATATCCCGGAGTGTATCACGTTTAAGCCATAGCTTCACAAATAGCTCGGAGCTAAGTTCTTCCGCGTGCTCCCGTTGCTTTATATAGGACATCGAAAAAGCAACCAGCCGATCATAGTATATCAGAAAAAGTTCATTGAAAGCCAGTTCATTACCTTCACAAATTTCTCTAAACAGCACAACAATTGATCTCTTTGGCTTCGGCATGGGCATTATTTTATATTGAAGATATACTTATTCAAAGATAAATTCATGCTGAATAAATAGTTTTCTATACAAAGTTTTACAAATAGCTCCGCACAGGCTTTACCATAAATAGAATTGCTTCTTAGCATTTTCAACAATTCAAACGTTTCATTTGTACGGTAAATATGAATTATTCACCCTGTAAAGAAAGGTCGTAACAGGCCTATCTTAGGCAACAACGTATTGTCTTCCAAAACAGGCAGGCAAATAAACGCCACGAAACATGAAAGTTAAAAATAGTCTGTCAGCCCTATCCTTCATTTTACTGCTGAGCCTTAGCATTCCCGTTATTGCAAAAGATATCCCCATTCATTCAAAAGGGAAACCCAACTTTAGCATTTCTATTCCAATAAATCCGACGGCTTCGCAGCAGTTTTCGGCTGATGAGCTTGCAAAATATCTTCAACGAATTACGGGAAGCAAATTTATTATCAACAAGGGACAAGCCAGTCGTAGGCCGACAATACGCCTGGAGGTAAAGAAATCCGGCAATACCGATGATTATGCGATAACCGTAGTGAACAGGGATATCATTATGTGTGGGAATTCAGACAGGGCATTGCTATATAGTATATACGATTTTCTTGGCAGATTAGGCTGTCAATGGCTTGCACCTGATTTCAGTCATTACAATGGGAATGCAGAAATTATTCCTGATCAGCCCGAGTTAAATTTTAATTATGTAGGGCAGATTAAAGAACACCCGGCACTCGAATACAGGAAACTGGACGTTGCAGGTGCAAGAGAAAATACCGCTGAAAACTTAACAAAATTAGTAGAATGGATGCCTAAAGTAAGGTATAACACCTTACGGTTGGCAATCGACAAAAATAATACCAGTAAAACAAAATGGGATAAATGGCGTGAAGAGGTAACACCCGAAATGCAAAAAAGAGGGATTACTGTAGAGGTTGGTGGACATGGTTACCAGAATTTCCTGAACAAAAGAATGCTAAACGGCAATTTATTTAAACAACATCCTGATTGGTTTGGTAAAGATAGTCTATGCAATTACAGCTCCTCAGATCGCCTGGTGTTCAATACAGAGCACCCTGAAGCGGTAGATTTTTTTGTAAAAAATGTTGTTGATTATTTAAAATCGCATCCCGAAATTGAAATCTTTGACCTGTGGCCACCTGATGTAGGCCGCTGGTCGGATTGTCCCGACTGGAAAAAATACGGAACCCCGCAAGACAGACAGGTACGTTTAACAAATAGCGTAAATGCTGCGATTAAAGCAGCAGGATTAAAGGTTAAAACAGAGATTATCGCCTATTCATTTGCACTTCTGCCCCCCGAGAAGGAGGTCATCGACGAAGATGTCTTGCTTGAGATCTGTCCGATCAATCAAAGTTTTGAATACCAGATCAATGATCCGACAGCTATCAATAACAAAGAATACGCTGATGCAATTCAGGCATGGCGCAAGACTTTTAAGGGGAATATTACTTTTTATTCCTACTATCGGAAGCAGGCATGGCGATCACTCGCTAACATCATACCCAACTATTTGCAAAAGGACATGAACTGGATTGCAAAAGTCCCTTTAAATGGTATATCATGCTATGCAGAACAGGGAGATTGGTTTTCCTATGAACTGAACCACTATGTTCTTGCGCATTTAGCATGGAAATCAGATATAGATCTGGATAGCCTGATTCAATCCTATTTTAAAAGCCGATATGCTGCCAACTGGAAAAAAATTAAAAACACTTATGCCACTATAGAAGAAATAGTGCCGGTGTATGGCAGTATTCCATTCTCCACGTTAAAATCAAAAAAGGCCATTGAACAGGCGCAAAAAAGGATAAATACAGAAATTGCGATCGTCAAAAATTTACATGAGCAGTCTTTAAACGATCCGGCAAAACAAAACTTATCACGCCTGCTACTGGTATTGAGTTACATTAAGATCGACCTTGAAATACAGCATGAACGCTCAGCCGGAAATGATAAAAACAAATTGTACGCTCAGATACATGGACTGGTTAAATTTCTGGAAGATAATAGCAATAAAGGGGTTTTTATCCTCACCGGGAACAATGATTTTGCGCGCTTTACAAAAAAATACGGGTTGACAAATCAGAGCTTACTGGACTAGAGCGTCAGTAGCCACTTTCTTAAGGTATTTCTGCAGCGCTAAAATATGTTCGTCTGCGGAGGGGGCGAGCGGCAAATTTGATTGGGGCCAAGAAACAGGCAATCAGAACGGAAAGCAATTATTCCAGATAGTGACAAGAATTACGCTGTCCGGAATAATTGCTTTTTAATCCAGTCAGGCCTTAGCCTCCGTATATTTTTTAAAATTATCTATGATCGCCTGCCATCCGCCCTGCTGCATTTCAATGGGATTAATATCTTCAGCTTCAAAGCTTTCTGTCACTTTGGTAGTCACTCCGTTTGTCACAAAGGAAATTTTAACTTTTCTGCCATCATCAAGGGTATAGGCAATCCATTCATTGGTTTTCACTTCATCATACACTCCGCCAAAATCAAAACCAAAACTTCCGTCTTTAGCTTCCATACGGGATGAAAATCTCCCCCCCACACGTAAATCATTTTCTGCGCTTGGCGTATGCCAATCATCAGAAGGGCTGTTCCATTTTGTAATGTGTTCGGGTTGTGTCCAGATTTCCCATACTTTTTCAACAGGTGCATTCACTGTAGCTTCTACTGTGAGGTTTGTTTTGTTTGCTGTTTCCATATTTCAAATGTTGATTTATTTACACGGTAAAGGTAGGTTAGGTTTTGCGAAACCGCACTGCCCGAAAACGACATTCCCCGGGTGAAATGCGACACGCTATCCCAGGCTGAAAATATTGGAAATGATCGAAAAGTGCAAGGGAATTTAAATATTCAGACGAATATGCCATGATCACATTTAAACAAAACATTATACACCAATTAAACGAGTTTTACAGCGGTGAGCAGTGGGTGACTGAAAATTTTCAGCGTAAGGTCGCCATTCTGGATGCCAGGACAGCAATGAAAAAAGTCAAGTTTTTTAATCACACCATCTGCGAAATTGTGAATCATATGACCGCCTGGCGATATTTTGCAGTCAAGAAGCTCAATGGCGATGCTGAATTTGATATCATTGACAATACCGCGGCAGACTGGCCGGAAATTGATAGCTGGGAACTCACGCTGAACAAGTTCTTTCAGTCGCAGCAGGATTTAATCAGTGGCTTAAATCATTTCTCTGACGACAGGTGGTACGATACTGTTCCCGGAAGACCATATGACTTCGCTTACCTTGCCAATGGCATTCTGCAACACGACTATTACCATTACGGACAGATAGGCTGCCTGATCGCAGCCCAACAAAAAGATTTCTAAAAGCCTCGGCAGGGCCACGCTTTTTGTGTCATCAGTTAAAAATGCTATCCCGAAATTGTATGCTGCAATACCAGGAAACTTATTAAATTTGCGCAATGAACAGTGAAATTGCAGTTATATTTGACATGGATGGCGTCATCTGCCATACGAACCCGTACCATTCTCTTGCCTTTCGTGAATTTTTCTCCATAAGGAACCTCGCCCCAACAGATGAGGAATTTGCACAACATATGTTTGGAAAAAGCAATAGCTATATTTTAAGCCATTTTTTTAAGCGCCCCGTCACCGGCGAAGAGCTTCTGCAAATGGAAGAAGAGAAAGAAGGACTTTTCAGGAAAATATATGAACCGCATATTGAACCCATCAGTGGCATCATTGAATTCATGACAGATCTAAAAGAAAACGGGGTAGAATTAGGCGTTGCAACTTCAGCTCCCTATGCCAACCTGGAATTAATATTGGGCAAAATTAACATCAGGGAAAAATTAGGGTCTATAATGGCCAGTGAAGATGTGAAAAAACATAAACCCGACCCTGAAGTTTATTTACGTTCAGCGGCTAACCTGGGTGTAAGTCCGGAACAATGCCTGGTATTCGAAGATTCTTTCTCCGGTGTTTCCGCAGCTTTAAATGCCGAAATGCGTGTGGTGGGCGTATTAAGTTCTCATACAAAAGAAGAACTTCCTCCCTGCGACCTGTACATTAACGATTATAAAGATCTATCCTATAAAAAACTCCTTACCTTGCTCGAAAAATAATGCCCTTAGCTTTACACCATGGAAAACGAAAACAGAAACCCCTATGTCCAGTTCAATGCACAGATCCTGCAGGACTGGAAAAACAACGGTGTAAGCTATATTAAACTTGTTGAACTGGATACGGATTTGCCGGTTAAATTCTTTGAATTGATCCCAAACTCGGAAATTCCGGATACTGGAGAAACCATTTACCATATCGATTCTGAAGACGTTACAGAACTCTTAGAACCTGTAAAACAAGTCAAATTCCTGGTGCACGAGATTTACCTGGAGGAAGAGTAGCAATCAGACTTAGACCCCTCCCATCCAATTATAGCAGTTTTTCGGGTGTTACCCCACATGTATCCGCCGAATACTCCGGTAGACTGGATCACACGGTGACAGGGAATGAGAAAAGCTACAGGATTACTTCCAATAGCAGTCCCTACTGCTCTTGATGCATTTGGCTTATCAATTTGCCTGGCAATCGTACCATAGGTAGAAAGTTGCCCCATTGGGATCTTCATTAATGTTTCCCAAACCTTGAGCTGAAAATCAGTCCCTTTTAAATGCAGTTTGATTTCCGGCAGTTTAGTCCAGTCGTTTTGGAAAATGAAAAGCGCATTCTGTTGGATGAGATCTAATTTTCTGATGAACAAAGCATTTGGAAACTTCGATCTCAACTCCACCAGTGCCAGGTTGTCATCCTCGTTAAAGGCCATAAAGCATATCCCTTTGCTGGTGGAGGCGACTATAAGGTTCCCAAATGGACTCTCGGCAAAGCTATAATTGATGCTCAGATCTTTTCCGCCATTTTTTTATTCTGCAGGTGTCATCCCTTCAATATTAACAAAGAGGTCATGAAGCCTGCTCGTACCGGAAAGTCCGGTGTCATAAGCTGTTTCAAAAAGTGTTGACCGGTTTTCTTTCAGCATTTTCTTTGCGTGCTCCACACTGATGTACTGCAGAAATTTTTTCGGGCTCGTGCCTGCCCATTCCGTAAAAAGCCGCTGGAAATGAAAGGGGCTCAAATGTACTTGCTCCGCAATTTCGTCCAGGTTAGGCTGTCCCTTAAAATTCTCCTTAATATAATCTATTGCCCGCGCAATACGCTTATAATTTAATTCATCCTGTGTCTCCATGTCCTTTAGTTTTCTGGAACAAATATCGGGATGCTGACTAAGCGATAAAACCCGAAACTTGCGGAACACACCGCTATGTCTTGTTTTTATTCGACCACCAGCACAAAGCCCTGCGCCGGTTTAAGATCCAGCTTAATCAGATCATCTTTTTTGATGGGCATCTGTTTAACATCAAAAGATTGATTTCCTACGCCATCAGTATACAGCAACGCGCGTTTTTTACCAAATAAAGAAGGCTTAAGGCTCAGCTGTTTTTCCTCATCATTGTTGATTCCGGCAATATACCATTTGCTCCCGGCACGCCTGGCCAGGATAAGGTTCTTCCCCGGAAAGCCGTCAATGTACTTGACCTCGTCCCAGCGTACCGGAAGCGTCCTTAAAAAATCCTGTACGGTTTGCGGTACATGGGCCATTCCTTCCGGCGATTCTGCAAAATGCTGTATTCCCGAAAGGAAAACAACCGAAAGCGCCAGTTGAAATGCAGGGCTTGTTTTTCTCTGCACCTTAGTTGGCACTTTATAGAGGTTAAGTGGTGTGTAATCCATTGGATCAAAGGCGTTGCGCGTAAAAGGAAGAACCGTACATATTTCAGCCTCCCTGTCGGCATCTTTCTGATTAAATGTTACATTTTCAAATCCTCTAACGGCTTCAACAGTTAACAAATGCGGATAAGTCCTGGCCCAGCCCCTTGGCAACGTTGCGCCGTGGAAATTTACCAATAAGCCGTAAGCTGCGGCATCATTTAAAATGTCGATATAGTACTTGATCACAGATTGTCCATCACCAGCAAAAAAATCAATTTTAACTCCTTTAATGCCCATATCCCGCAAACGAGCAAACTCTTTATTTCGGCTTTCTTTAGTCAGCAGTAAGTTCCTGGGTGTATATTTAACCGTATTCCAGTCGCCCGCCGAATTGTACCACAACAACAAGCCTACATTTTTCGCCTTTGCATATGCTGAAAGCTCTTTTATCTTTTCATAACCAATTTTACGATCCCAATCTGCATCTACTAAACAGTACTGCCAATTCATTTCTGCCGCAAAATCGATGTATTTCTTTTGTTCCTCATACACGATAAAGTCGTCCTTGGAATTGATCCAGCTCCATGAAGCTTTCCCGGGTTTAACAAAGCCTTTGTCTTTTAAAGTTGAGGCCTTAGCCAGGTCTGTACCGGCTGTCGACTCGATAATAGCAGCCAGGCTGCCTATGGCAATAACACGCCATGGCGACGAAAAAGAGGTGCTGGACTGGGGCAGTGATGGTTTTCCTGTGATCACTTCCCTCGGATCGGGAAACCCAATAGTAAAGTTGCCTGGCTTGGCAGCAGAAGACAAGTGCGTAGCACAGTAGTTACTGTCCAGGCCAGCCTCGGTGATCAGTACAAAATTACTTGCAACTTTAAACAGCGCAGGATAAACCCAGCCGGTCTTGCTGGCAGGCACATCTTCTACCGCCACATCTACATTATAATGTTCTTCGTAAGCTGGATTAGACTGCTCCCAGCCCGATTTGGCAACCTGCATTGGCTGCAGCCAGGTCCTTGTTCTTTGAGGAAAGTTAAACGCTGTCAATTCTTCCTTCACCTGCCGGAAAGCATTGTTTTTTTGATCGATATCATACCTGAAGGCAACCGCATCATCTGAAACCTGGAAAACAATTTTCATCAATTCGCCAGTGGCATTTGAATAGCTAAGGATCTGCTGATTAGCCTGGTAATGAACCGGCGACTTCTTAGCATAGCTCATCACATAATGGTCTGTAATTTTTTTAACCACTGAGGCAGAAACAAATTTCAATTCCCGGAAATTTGAACTGCTTAAGGTTAAGCCTAAAGGAGATGGTTCAATTACCATTTCACCATTGTATTTAACTGTATAGGTTAAGCCTTGGCTTGGCGTATCAGATACCTGCACCTGGATTTTTTTATCAGGACTGGAGATGGAAAGCCGCTGGCTTTGTCCGGATGCCATGCTAAAGGTGAGCAGGCTAAATAACACTATTAAATTACACTTAAACATACATTATGGATTTTTACTAATTGCCTTAATCTTACCCGGGGATGCAGATGCGCCGTCAAAACCATTCAATTTCAAATTTATTACCCCTTTGCTAAATAGCGCATGGGCATAATAGGGAGGAAGTACTTTACCCCAGGAAACGGAACTGCTTCGTATGGTAATATTACTACAATTTTCAAAATAAAATGCAGAAATATCACTTTTCACCAATCCTTCTACCTGGCTTGGCCGCCTGTCATACACGCCTCCGCGTATCGCGGTAGTTTTATTGACCTGCACATCTACCTGGTCAAAGTAAATACCAGAAATTTTATCTGCTGATTCTACACTTACATAAACACCGCTTTCACTCCTGCATTTAATATTGGAAAAAAAGATATTCTTCACCGCCCCTACCCTGCCTTCAACGGCCCCTTTCGGGAAACGCCAGT
Source organism: uncultured Pedobacter sp. (assembly GCA_965650095.1). Classification (GTDB taxonomy): domain Bacteria; phylum Bacteroidota; class Bacteroidia; order Sphingobacteriales; family Sphingobacteriaceae; genus Pedobacter. Next base: position 20,635 of record CBFGNP010000003.1, read on the forward strand.
TCGCATCTTTGTTGTTACTTTTAGCGCGTCTGTAAGCGGTTACATAAATTGGTTCTGCTTTTCCCCACCAAACATCACTAAAGAACTTTCCTTCAATGATGATATTCGAAAATAGGATGTCCTCTACAATGCCCTCGTCACGATTTTGAATTCCAATGCCCCGGTTACTTGCTTTAATGATGCAATTGGTAAAAACCGCCTGGCGAATCCTGTCCATATTTTCAGAGCCTATCTTTATGGCGCAGGAGCGCGAAACCATCGTGCAGTTGCTCACTGCAATATTTTCACATGGGCCATATTCTTCAAACTCTCTCCTGTTCTTTAAACAGATGGCATCATCGCCAGACTCAATATAGCAATTCGTGATCCTTACGTTTTTACTATGGTCCAGATCAATGCCGTCACCATTTCTCACTTTAAGATTGTTCAAAAGCGTAATATCTGAGATCGCAACGTCATTACAGCCCACCAGGTGGACAGTCCAGTAAGCTGAATTACGAATGGTAACATCGCGTATTCGTATCTGCTCGCCCCCTGTAATGGTCAGCAAATGAGGCCGTGGGTCA
>CBFGNP010000004.1:0-20583 GCA_965650095.1 uncultured Pedobacter sp.
GGATGGGATTTTGCGTAAAAAATAATCAAATGACAGGCATTTCGTATGTTAGTAACGTTTTTTTCATTTATTTGTTTATGTTTTTTACTTAGTTCGTTAGTTAGTTATTGATGGAATTTAGGTTTTGGGTGATCATCAGGAAGAGTTGATTAAAAGAACACCAGAATAGTAAAGGATCTTAGGAATTGAAAACCACTCGGTCAGGTATTCTTCATTGGTGAATTTACTAAGTGCGTTGAAACTGGCGTAGCCATGTTTGCTGATGATGAGCTGATGGGCTTCCAACGCATTTTGCTGAACAGTAAAAGTTTGCTCTTCCTGATCATCCAGATCTATAAAAGCCCAGCCGTGACCTGCCCCGATAATGTTTTTTGTGAAGGTCTTATTTTTTTGGTGCCAATAATAGCCGAGTGGAGATTCCCAATAAATAAGGTTATAGAAAGATTCATCTGCGACAAATTGCTGAACTGTTGATAAACGATGGTGCAGTGCGGTCTTAAACGATTCAGTTAAATGAATAACAGCAAAGTCTACCCTATCCCAATGGCTATTGGTTCTGGCATTGATTAGCATGTGCGAGGATACTCCGTTAGATCTTACCATTTAGCTTTTATTTAATGAGCTGCTATTAGTGGAATCGGAATAAGTGGGGTTATTTACAAGATTCTTGGATTTTATCCAACATTTCTCTGCAGTGTGCAGGTACTTAAACGCAAAAAGCGTGATACCCTACTTACCGTCTTAGAGGTCCTGAGAGACCTGACTACGAATAAGCAAGGCCCACGCTTTTTGGCGTGAGCACTTTTCACTTATCCTCTCGTAGTCATGCGAAGTTCTCAGGTTTCTAAGACGAGATTCTTAAGTGCTAAATGCTTCAAATATTTTGAAGATTCGGCAAATTTATAATATTAGCTTGTTACATACATTTAATTTTAATCAAACGTCGTGAATTAAATTATAACAACCAAATATTTCTCATAAATTAATATTTGTAATTATATCTCCAGTTTTGCGACATATCACAATATTCTGGATCAGCGCAGTGCGATGTCTTTTATATCTCCCGCTGGCATTTCTATAAATCGGCTAACTGTTAGATAAGACCAGGATTTTCACAGTCTCTAATATACATTACCAGTCTAATGACGCTTAACAGCCCCTCCATAAGGACAACATTAACGGCGTCTCTGAAGCCATCCTCCCCCTTCACGTAGCTTTTAGGGTTGCTCTTGTCCAGATTAAATGGTGAGAGCAAGGACATCAATGTTCTGGCTTGCCTATAATGAAAATCAAGTATTTCCTCAAGATTAGCCGGTTTGGCTGCCCATGTTTGTAGTAAGTTGTCTTGAACTTTTAGAAGCTTTTCTTCGAGCTTCTCTGGAAGTGTATAGTCGCTATAGTCATCATTTAAAACCTCCAGTTCGCTCATTATTTGTCTAATCTCAGATAATTCATCTTTCATTGTAATTCTCCATTTTTTGCACCAAACTGTTAAAACTTGTTTAGATTGTAAGCGTTTGGCATTTCTTGTCAAATAAAAGAACATTTCTGCAGAATATTTATCAGTAAGTGAAATTCGGCGGAAAACGCAGAATTCGGGGGGCAAAACAAAATTTTATATGGTGAAATATATTTTTTCGGTTTCATCAATAACAACCTAGCCGCTTTTCAGTATTCTGAAGTTCGATGATCGATAGAAGTTAATCCACAGAGACACCATACACATCAGCTATTTTTCGCCTTATTTCTTCTTCAGTACCTTGGTTTGAAATCTTAAAAGTCTTCCGATTCAGGATTGTTCAGTGGATTCTCCCGTCAGATTCTTTGAAAATTACTGATTAATGTATCGCGATCTTCAGAAGACAGTCTTTCAAAAAATGTCATAAAATCTGTATTCATAGAACCAGTACTATTTATAATACTGTTAGATCTAGGAATATTATAGTACTCGAACGCAATTGGTCGACTGTCTTGTAGTCTTTTTTTGCTCCTATGGCATTACAATCTTCGTAGACACTATTCAATTTCTAGATAAACACCGTAACAAATACGTCACGGAGTAAATCTTACGTTTTCAAAAATTGTTCGTAAAGTGCTGCTAAATGTCATAAATCAAATAATCAAGGATAGTGCGCTAGAAGACTTAGAATCTTTGACTCCTATCTTCTACACCATCTGAGCTCATTTCGGATTATCTTAAATTTTTAGTAAGTACCAGCTATCACCATAAACCATAGTTGAGATATATCAGCAAAAATATTGGGACTCAAAGATAATGTTCAGTTATCCTGTGTTGACTAAATATGTACGTTTATCGTCGCTAGAACTCAGGACGCCTTTAAGCAAAAGATAGAATTCGTTTTCAATATCCACTCAACGGGCGGCTGAATAATTAAAGAGAAGATTTCGAGCAGAAGTTATTTTAGCGATATCTTAAATGTAGTTTCCCAATTATGTGCCAGCCTTTGGTCTTGTAACTTTAATTTTTAATAAGTTCTGTAATCCCCCTTTCATAGAACAATCCAATAGTTCCATTTCACTGCGTGGTTTTCCACTAAAATAAATTTCATCCGCAAGGTTCAATTTCTCTACCTTAAGTAATTTGTCTTCATATAGAAAAGATTCTCCTGCCGTTACCAAGGCTTGGTGCAGGTACCATTTCACAAAGTAGTTATAGCCTGTTTTCAGGCCGTGGGCAAGGTCGAAGCCATTGCCGATCAGGATCAGGCGGTTCATTTTAAATTTTGTATGCTCAAATATAGCGCATTACCGCAAACCTCAGCGGTTGCGCATAAAATCCCATTTTCGTTCGCTGTTCGCACTCAGGCCGACCCGAAATTTAAAACGGCCATTGATCCTTATTCGGTGAACAAGAAAGCGCACTGTAATTATACCCATCCCTTCGGTTTAAGATTAATAAGCATTGGTTTAATACTCCTTTACCATATCGGCAGAAGGAGGTTTAACTTAGGGAATGGCAATGATGCAATATTTTTCTTCTTACGGATTGGCACTGTTGGTCCCGTGCCCCGAAAATTAAATAACATACCGGGAGCCGCCTTTATTTTAGCCGGGGCGGCCTTGGTATTAATCGTTCACTTTAATTAAATTTGTAAATGGATCTTTCAATAAAACCAAGCCGGCCTCAGACAGATACATAGAATTATTTCTTCTATTCTGATGCGGAGCCAGATCAAATTTACATAATAGCCGAAGATCCTGCTGATTTTGCTCATAACGACGAGATACTGGTTGTAAATCTGAAAGAGTTACAGCGTAATGTGAAAGATCCGAGTGCCGCAGCGCGAGAGTCCGTTCGTAAAGATGAAATGGTAGTGATCAGTGAAGATCTGGAGAATTGTATTAAATCATGGAATGATCACTGATTTGGAACATATAATTAATTATTAAGTCATGAGCTTCTGGAAAAACACTGGCTACTGCTATCAGGATATTACAGAGATATCCGAAGCAAATCTACTGTTGCTTGTTAATGCAATGACGAGGGAAGATATCCAGCAATGGCTGAAACGGAATGATCCTAACGGAATCTACTGCGATGAACACTCATTTAAAGAGTAGGTAATATTATGACCCGTGATGAAGCGCTGGAGATTATGATTCGTCAGGCCGAAGACAATCGGGTGCTCATATAAAATCAAACATCATGTTAACCGAAATTAAATGCTTGGAAGATGTGGCAGCTTTTATGCATTCCCTCATTGAAGAAAGCGCAAACGTACATCCCGACACGGATTTCAATGATTATGTTCATATGCAAACCGGAGAGCCAACTTACAAACCTGAAGAGGCCGCTTTAAGAAACCGGTTAATGGAACAGGCTTTTGAAATTTGTAAACGCAACGACGAGAATATCTACAGTTTTATGCACGAAATCTTTTTGAAAGAGACCGGGCTGGATAAATTCATTCCTCTGCCATCTGCGGTAACCTCCAATTCTGGCACCTGATTTGTCGGGACGTTCATATGGCCGATGTGCATTCTCCTGCTGTACGAAGTTTTAATATGTCCCGTATCAGGGGCAAAGATACAAAGCCGGAGATGCTGGTCAGGAAATTTTTGTTTTCCCAAGGTTTCCGTTACAGGCTTCATGATAAAAAATTACCCGGAAAACCAGATATCGTCCTTCCCAGGTATCTTACGGTTATTTTTGTCCACGGTTGTTTCTGGCACGGGCATGACGGTTGCCGGTATTTTGTTGTTCCGAAAACCAGAACCGAATGGTGGATGAATAAAATATCGAACAACAGAGCCAACGACAAAAAATCGGTCAGTAAACTTCAGGAAGCGGGTTGGAAAGTAATTGAGTTGTGGGAGTGTGAATTAAGGAAAAATTCAGTCGAAAATACCCTTGCAGGCCTGTCAGCTAAAATCAGACCCGTTATTTAAGGAAAAATTTCGTTAGTTTGCATTTGTAAACTGTGTATACGAAATGGACGAAAAAGCGGTCGTCAAAGACCTGAAGATCAAAACAAAAAGAATCAAGAGACTACTTTCCGTACCGGATGATTTTGACCTGGCGTTGCTCAGTCACTACCATTCTACCGGAAATGTTATATATGGTGATGCCGTAGAATTACTGGATAAATACGCACATCTTACAAAAAAAGTGACCGTTGATGACCTTTATACGCAGGCACAGTTAAGTTTAACCAGGAGTAACGTCATTCCCTTTCCATCTCCTGAACCGGGCACGGAAACATTCACATTTATTGATCTCTTTGCAGGTATAGGTGGTTTCAGAATGGCACTGCAGGATCTTGGTGGAAAATGTGTGTTTACATCAGAATGGGACAAATACAGCAAACAAACCTATTTTGCGAACTACGGTGATTATCCGTTCGGTGATATCACGAGCGATGAAGTCAAAGCGCACATACCTGCTGAATTTGATATACTTTGCGGTGGTTTTCCCTGCCAGCCATTTTCACTCGCAGGGGTTTCTAAAAAGAACAGTCTGGGCAGATTACACGGCTTTGATGACGAGAAACAGGGTAATCTGTTCTTTCATATAGAAGACATCCTCCGTACGCACCGGCCAAAAGCTTTTTTTCTGGAGAATGTTAAAAATCTGGTAAGCCATGACAAGGGGAATACCTTTAAAGTAATAAGGCAAACTTTGCTGGATCTCGATTATTCATTTGATCCCAAAGTTATTGACGGCGCGGCGTTCGTGCCGCAGCACCGTGAAAGAACTTTCATGATTGGCTTTGATAAAAGGGTATTCGGCAACGACATTAAGTTCAGTTTCGACTCTGTTATTTATCCTGATAAGAAGCAAGCAGTCAGGAGTATCATTCAGTCCGAAGTTGAACCCAAATACACGCTGACCGATCATCTCTGGAAATATCTGAAAGACTACGCCCAGAAACATAAGGAAAAAGGTAATGGCTTTGGCTACGGCTTGGTTAATCTTGATGGTGTAACTCGCACGATCAGCGCACGCTACCACAAGGACGGAGCGGAAATTCTGATACCACAAGATGGCAAGAACCCGAGACGCCTGACACCGCATGAGGCAGCTGCGCTTCAGGGGTACCCGATATGGCCGATCAATACCAAAAGCAAAACCAGATCACTCCGGATCCCGGTTTCTGATACTCAGGCTTATCGTCAGTTTGGCAATTCGGTAGTCATGCCGCTTATTAAGGCTGTAGGAGAACAGGTTGTTAATTTATTACAGCTTCAGAAATAATGGCGAGTCCGTTATCCCGGTTTTTCACAGGCGTTGGTGTCAAGCGGTTGAGCCAGGTGGAAGTAGCACCTGATGCTTCAAATCAGCATGAATTTAACGGGATAAATGAGTTCCGTAGTATTTTTGGGTCTGAAAAGAGAAAATTCGGTGCCAAATTTATGTACCTGACAGACGACGAAGAAAAACTACTGGAAACGGATGGCTTTATGACCTGGTATGATGCACGGGAAAACCATCCGACCCGGACTGAGTTTAGGTTTTACTATTCTTCCAACGAAGTACTTTCCGGATCTAATACAGGTGATCTGGTAGTGGTTGGTAGAACCGGTGAGGACAAACTTGCGGTAATCATTGCGCCACAGAATTCTACCGCTGAAAAGCAGCTGCTCTGGCTCTTCGGAATGGAAGAAGCCGGTAACAGATTTTCAGTCTTGGATTTAACGGAAGATAAAAAAGACATCGGCTACGCAGGCCGCTACATTCTTTCTTCTCTGGGCATGGAAACTGAAGAAACTGCCCCGGATTTTCTTGATGACCTGCTGCGTTTGTTCGGCAGAAGGTTCCCTTCAACTAAGGAGTTTTCTGCCTATGCCAGATCAACGGTAAAGGGTGTTTCACCGGTAGAGGAACCTGACCAAACTCTTATGGCCTGGCTGGAACGGGAGGAACTGCTTTTCAAAACACTTGAGAAAGTAATTGTAAAAGAGCAACTAAAAAAAGGATTCGGCGAAGACGGCAGCGACGTTGAAGAATTTATAAAACTATCATTGAGTATTCAGAACCGGAGAAAGGCCCGTGCAGGCTTTTCCTTTGAAAACAATCTGGAAGTCTTATTCAGCCTGAATAAAGTGCACTTTTCACACGGAGCTGTAACCGAACGTAACAATAAACCTGATTTTATTTTCCCAGGGTCACGATATTATCACGATAAACAATATGATAGTGCTATGCTTACGATGCTCGGCGTAAAAACCACTGCCAAGGATCGCTGGCGTCAGGTGCTTTCCGAAGCAGCAAAGATCCAATCTAAACACCTTATTACACTTGAGCCGTCGATCAGCAGAAATCAAACTGAAGATATGAAGGCGAACAACCTTCAACTGGTAATTCCACGGCCCCTTTTCGGTACTTTCACTCAGATTCAGCAACAAGACCTTATTGACGTAAGAAGTTTTATCGAACTGGTAAACGACCGCCAAAACAGATATAGCGCAACTCCGCTATTGTTTTAATATATTTATCGTTTAATCAATTCTAATGAACCGCATATGACAAACGAAGTTTCGGCTGCTGTATCAGCTGTAAATGCCAATGTTTATAGTTTTTGCAAATTTATATCTCCAAATGACGCAGGAACCACTGGCGCACATCAGGCCGGACTTTATATACCAAAAAATTCCATTTCTCTGGTATTCAACCAGCCTGGAATCCACGGGCAGAACAAGGAAAAGTTTGCAACCATTGTGTGGTCTGATAACATTACATCCCGATGCAGGTTCATATACTACGGGCAGGGAACAAGAGATGAATACCGTGTTACACGACTTGGGAGAAGTTTCAACGTCGATGACCTTGTTGTGTTAGTAAAGGAGGATGAAGAAAACTATCTCGGCTTCATGCTCACAAGCGCCCAGGATAAATCCATTTTTCTGAATCAGTTTCAAATGTCAGATGACGATACCAACAAACTAATTGACAAGTCATTATTCGTTGGGTCATTGCCGATTGAGCCACAGGAACTTGCCCCACCTGCGACCGATACAAGTACTTTAGTCCCGCAGTTTAATAATGAACTAACACAAAATCATTCTATTAACTTCCGGCCTAAGGCTCATATTCTCATCCTGCTCGGCGAAGAACTTATCAAAAGCCCGGTAATGGCCATTTATGAGCTTATAAAAAACGGATATGATGCTGATGCGAAAAGCATTCATGTAACATTTCATAATATCGACAGGATCGACGACGCTGTTATAGAAATCACCGATTCAGGGACGGGGATCACGGCGGACGTTCTTGAAAACGTATGGTTTGAGCCGGGGACGGATTTCAGAAAGCCGGTAAACATTGATGGTGTACGAACGATCAAACGCAGCCCCCTGTTCAATCGCATACCTATGGGTGAGAAAGGTGTTGGTCGTTTCGCGGTTCACAAACTAGGTAACCGTATAAAACTCGTTTCTAGACCAGCCCGGGTTATTCAGGATGCTGACGGTAAATTTGTACGAACTGAACTCCTTGATTACGAAATTACTGTTAGTATAGACTGGAGAAGATTCTCTCAAAGCCGCTATCTCGATGATGTTGGTATTGAGTGGACGATGAATGGCGATCCTGCTACGTTTTTGTTTAAAGATACGCATGGAACGTTCATTCAGGTCGCAAGCCTGAAAGAAGAATGGACGCGCGGAATGGCGAGGCAGTTAAAAAAGCAAACGCTTTCGATGGTGTCGCCAAAAAATGATCCCAGTAAATTCCGTATCGATCTGGATTTTGGAAACTGGTGGCTCAATAATATTCCGGAAACCTCCAGTCTTCTTGAACTTGCCCCATACAAGGTTACAGCATTTGTCGACAAAGACTATAATATGACCTTCGATTATGAGTTTCGTCTCGCTAATAATAATGAAATCGGAAGCCGGATTATAGACAATAAATTGCCGTCATCTGAATTGGAACATTACGAACATAATATACGCGGTGAAGTTATTCCCTACCTGCGCGAATCTTTAGAAGAACTGGAATATGAAAACCCTGTCATAGAAAATATAGTTGCAGAATTTGACGCGGCAGAATTACCATTCGGTAATCTCATGCTAGAGATGTATTCATATGATCTCGATTCCATGTCGCTGAGAGACGTCACAAATAGTCCGAAAAATATCAGGGATCTCCTGCGCGACCATCATGGCATTAAGGTTTTCAAAGGCGACCTGAGGGTCTATGATTACGGTGATCCGGGAAATGACTGGCTCGGGCTTGATATCAAAAGGGTTAATAATAAAGAATGGTTTTCTAACAACCAGATCATTGGGTATGTCTACCTGGATCCAGAAACATCCGGACCTTTAATCGAAAAAACAAATCGTGAAGGATTTATACATAACGCTGCTTACGCGAATTTCGTTGTTGTTCTTGAGTATATCCTTACCGCCTTCAAAGCTGAAAGATTTCATGATCGCCAGCGCTGGTTGAAGTTCAACCAGAAAGGAACCGGTGGAAACACATTTGCTGACAGACTTCAGAACTTCCGGGGATTGATATCGGGATCAGGCCTTGATGCAACCAATCAGGCCCTTTTGCTTGAAGAAGCCAATCGCGTTGGTGAAAAATATAATGAAGACAGAGATGCCTTACTTATTCCTGCTGGTGTTGGAATGACAGCCTCATTTGCAATGCACGAAATAGAAAAGCTTATTCCACGTATGCAGGAATCTGTCGCAGAAGATCCCGTAAACAAGTTCAGAATAACCTCACAGGTTTCCGAATTGAAGGACTACTCGGAAGGATTACTGTCTGTACTGAGAAAAGGCGGAGCCGTGAATATGTCGGCGGTTCAGGTTGTAAAGACGGCCGTCGGCAATTACAATTCCAGATTACAATCGTGGAAGATCGACGTAGCAATTACCCCCGGGGGAGATGACACGATTATGCTCAAAGCCGACAGAAGACTTATCGTCACTGTTTTGATGAACCTTATCGACAACAGCCTTTACTGGCTCGACACCGTTTATAAAGATTTCAAAGGAATTTTCATCAAGATCACTAAAATTGAAAACGGGGTTTCAATTCTGGTCGTTGACAACGGTCCTGGTTTTAAAGAGACAGTCGGAGATATCGTAACACCTTATTACACGCGAAAGCGTAATGGCATAGGTATAGGTATGTATCTGGTAGATACGATCATGATCAATTATGGCCGTCTTAACATTATAACAGACCGCGAAGAACTTTCCGGAAGAGAAGTTCCTGAAATATACTCCGGCGCAGCCGTCGAATTAATATTTAATAAAAATCAATAAGCATTATGTCTGAATTATTATTGGAAGCCCCTGTACTTGCACTTGGAACTAAGATTGCCATTGTAGATGACAACGATGACGATGCGACTCCTCTTGAAGTAGAGCTGAACAAATTGTCGATAAGCAATCATTACTACAATGTTGACATATTTGATCCCCACTATCCTGCGCAACCATTAAAAGATGTTGAGATGGTATTTATGGATCTGTACTTTGTCACTGATTTTGGCGTGCAGTTTGATCCTTTTGCTTGCACGGAATGGTTGAGAAGAATAGTTCCTTATGGACAAAAGTACATACTTGTAGTTTGGTCAAGGGATGCAGACGATTACACAGATGAACTGCTCGCTGCAATGGCAAGAATCGATATTACTATGCCATATTTCACTGATTCAAGAAGCAAACAACGATACAGAAATAAAGACAATTCATTTGATGTACCAAGGTTGCTTGATGACGTTGGCGCAAGATTGAAAGAAATCCCGACGGGCAGTTACGATTATTTTGGTCAGATACTTGAGGTTGACGAAATCTATCAGGAAGTACTTATTAATTGCCTTATGGATGAGGACAAGAACGTTTTCGAGGTCAGAAGATTTGACCTTCATCTGTTTGACAATTTCTTGAAACCCACACCGGAACAATTTATCAGAATTAAGATCACAAATAAACCCGGATCGAGTACCATTGACTTTCTCGAAGAGAATGCCGACCTGAGTGAAAAATTTATTAAAACAGACCCAATCGGTCTTGATGATATGGACTGGCCAAACATTTCGGACAATGAAGGTAACCTTTAAAGACGTAGGACAAGGTGATTCCATTATTCTTGAATGGAACAGCGACGGAATAGATAAAATAGGGATAGTAGATTGCAACATAAGAGGCAAAACGGATAACCCGGTTGTGTCATATTTACAGAACAGCAACTACAAAGTGATCGAGTTTTTGATTATTTCCCATCCTCACTCTGATCATTATTCCGGTATTCTTGATTTGCTTAATTACAGCGAGCAGAATAAAGTTGAGATCAGGAGAATAGCCAGTACATTCATGTTGGGGGACCTTAAAGATTATTTCAAATATTTCGAAATAACCCCCACTGACACCGAGCTGTTGACTTCGATACGTGTAAAATGGGTTAATATGATAAAAAAAGGTCTGATTGGCCGAGAGGAGACCTTGCTCGACGGGAAACAAATGCAAATTGATAAGGAAGTTACGATTGTGTCAATTGCGCCATCAATGCAGGATGTCAGAGATTACCAGAAAATAGTGAAGCTTGATGCAAAAGTTAACGTCAAAGAAGCAAGTCGCGCAGCAAATTTACTGTCGACACTTTTAAAAGTGACCTATCAGAGTTATAACTACCTTCTGACAAGTGATACAGAAAAGGTCAGTTTTCTTCGGGCTTTTGATAATGAGCCCCATCATTTTTCTGGTGTAAATTTCCACGTATGTCAAATTCCACACCATGGTTCAAAAAAAAATCATGCGCCTGATTTCTGGACAAACATTGGAAACTTTAAAATTCAGAATGCCATTGCATCAGCCGGAAAAGGTTATGGACATCCTTCTATTACGGTTTTAAAGGCGTTTTACGATACAGGTTATGAAGTGTACTGCACAAACATAGTGAATGGAATGACAGATTTTGCAAAGATTCTGCTTGCACGCCAAAAAGCACTGGACCCTTTCAGCAAACCTGCACCAGAATACATGAAAGCCAATGATAGATCTTTCATCGTTGATGGCGGGAATGTCGTTCTAGAAAAGTGACATAAGAATTATTGGCAACTAATGTTTATTTAATAACTATTTAGAGGAGGTGATGTATTCAACAATGCAATCTAAGCTGTCAAATCTATCGATTTGGAAAAGTAACTCATAGTTACATAAAATATCTAATTGGCTGATTACGAGATGGAAATTAATTTGAACTTGTAACCTTCCCTTAGTTCGGACTGGTGATTAGTAGACTTATTTAATTCAAAATTATAATTATTGTTGTTGGAACTGTGGGGATGTTGGAAACCTAGGAGCGTTTTAAACAATAGATAACTATCTATTATCCACCAATCAGAACTACAGATTTCGAAATAGTTTCAATAACCCATGAAATCCATTCGCTTGAAAAAACCGTAACAAATACGTAACGGAGCAAAATTTCGCAGTTCCAAAAATAGTTCGTAAATTGCTTCTGTAAGTCAGAAAAGCATATTTTGCCTCATAATAGGACGGTCAGACTAGAAGACTCATAATCTTTTGGTCGATGGTTCGAGCCCATCATGGCCCACGAAGCCTTCCAGACATCTGGAAGGCTTTTTTTATGCTTTTCCGGGTGCTATATGCTGATTAGAGCAGTATTTCAAGGTCGTGGACAACTGCCACTGTTCAAATGTAGCATTTATCCAGTTGGTTTCTTGTTCCGATTCATTTTTACTTTTTGAGCATGAAACTACGATCAGCAAGCACAGTGCTGATAGCATTGATAATAGTTGTTTGTTCATATAAAATCTAATTGGTTGGCTTGGTTAAGTGGCATTTGATAAGTCCGTATCGACCATCTACAGTTTGTCCAATGGAGTCTAATAACTGCTCTTGGATGGTGATAAACATAAGTATGTCTTTGGATTCATCCTCGGCCTTATCGTACAAGGTCAGTTTCACTTTCTCTTTGTTCTTAGTATAGGTAAGTTCGTATTCTAGAGCTTTGGTATCATCAGATACATTGTTCAGTATCAAATCTTCATCACTGTTCTCTTCCCGGACTGTAGCGTACTTAGGATTGAACTGGATGTTAAACTTCTTACCTTTGAACTGTCCGATCATTTTATCAGAAGCCTTGTAATCAATGTTTCCGCCTAATCCATAAGTGGGGACTGTTTCAGCCTTATATATAAGGTACTGTCCGTCAGTAGTAGGCAGACATGCTGTTAAGCTTAACAACAATAGGAATAATAGAGGTTTGTGTAATTTAGACATGCAGTTTGTTTATACCGACAGTCCCAACTCGGCGGGTCAATAAATACAATAAGCGTAGGGAGCTGAACTTGAATGCGCTTTAGAGGTTCGGCAAAAAACCCTTACACAACAAACAAGACAGTGCCTACGCTTATAGCGCAGACGTTGGTCTTATCTGTCCCTGTGTATTGAATTTTGCCGATTCCTAAAGCAGGACATTTAAGCTAACGCTTATATCTTAATAATGTAATTCTATCTATATGGGTACTGTCTGTTGCGTTCCTCACGCTTTTAGTGTGAATTACACAAAGCTAATGAAAGTTTAACGAAAGTGGTGTAACCACCAGTTGCATTTATTCCGTAGCAGGCACAGGCTCATCGACTGTGATGGTCACGTACTCGTTTTCTCCTTCTGTTATTCGTTTATAAAAGAAGTATCGTACATCTTTAGACGTGGCATCAACTCTGATGCAAGATTCTATATTTATATTGGTATTATCCTGCATGGTATGCTTCATGACTTCACGTAGAAACATATTGTGTAACATTGACCCAAAGCGTGTTACCGCTTCTGTATCGAAACCAATGTAGATGACCAGTAGCGAGTTTTTGTTACGGGTAAGTGTGACATTAAAGAAATACGAGAGGTACTCTTTAATAAGACTGTTGGTGGTGTTCTGCAAGTGGTCAATCATTACCGATGTTCTGTACTTCTTGGTCTCGAAGTTGCTGACAACCGCCCTTGCTTACCATTGCATGCCGTCCTTGTTAAATTTCCATCTATGGTCTAACTGGATTTCTGCACATATGATGTCTTTAAGCTTATTTAACCACTGCGCTATTAGCTTATCAATATGAATAAGTATGGCACCATCAAGATTGTTGAGGTTTCTTATCATAATATAGCGGACATTTAAGTTTAATAATTCGGTCTAATATATATATCATCAATTAAGTATTAAAATCGTCTTCTGAAATGTTTGATGAATTAAAACTATCAACAGATGAATTCGAAATTACATCCAACTCCAGACTAAAGCTCGGAATACTATAGCCCTTGGCTGTAATTTTCTTGTTAAAATCCAAAACATCCTCTCCCTTCTCATATAGTGCGTTAGACAGGAACTTTCCTAGGCACATCCCATCCTCAGTTTTAGAAATCCAATCTTTACCGTAGGCAATTTTTAAATAATATTGATCTTCGGGCAAGTTATTAATCGAATATGTGCTTCCACTATTGACAAAAAAATATCTTACACATCTTCCTGTTGACATGGACATCATTTTAATCACAACATCAGTTCCACCTCCTACTGTCACTATCAATTTATTATTTAACTCACCATACCCCGGCTTATAATTATAGCAATTAGGCATTGCACCATTAGACATGTTATCCTTCTCCCATCCGTTTTGCCGCAGGCTATCTTCTGGGGAAATAGTTGGTTCGGCTACCGGCGAAGCCAATGTATCAGGAGCCGGTGAGAATTCGGTGGCCAGTTCGCCCTCTTTGGGTCGCTTCTCGTCAGAGTTTTGGTCAGAATTACCCACGCAGGCCAAAAAAATAGACATCACCAACAAGCAAGACAACAGTGTTAGATTTCTTTTCATAAGATATAATATTAATGGTAAAATGGGAGATCAATTGTAGGGATAGTCATCCTTAGCATCAACTCGAAAATAGCAGAGAGGCTGAATGTAGTACCTAGCAATACAACTCCTTTCATCAAAAAATAGGTATAGTTGTCATTGGCCATCTCCTGCTCGTCATCAGTCTTGTACACCATTTTAATTAGAAACTTAACAATGAAATACCAGATCAAAAACCAAACAAAACCCAGTCCTATAATACAAGCCGTCACCCTGATTAACTCCATAATTATTCCCGTTGGCTGCATTTTATAGATATTATCAGTTGCTTCAAGCCCAATTGCAGCAATGCTGGTAATAATGTTTGATCCAGAAAGGAATAATGCAGCGAACCAAATACCATAGGAAATTTTGATTTTACCTTCTTCATCGATTTTAGCCTTGAAATGTTTCAGCAATAAATGAATAATAAAAAGCAATAATGTAAATGATATTAAAATTGTAATGGGCGGTGTAAATAGTTTATGTATATTCATTTTATCTTGATTTTAGAGATATACGCCAATAATTGGCGTTGGAAATTTCATTTGGCAATATTCCCGGCCTGGCGCCTGGCACGGTAGTTTCCCAAAATAAATATCGTTGGTTATTGAAATTAAATGCGAGCCCATCGTAAGGAAGGTTTATTCCAAGTATTGAGTGGCTGTAATGATCACTGCTTAAAAGGACAACGTCATAGCTATAATGATCAAAGACAGTGTAAAGCAATAGTGTTCGGGTGTCGCAATCTCCATTTAACGAGCCTAAGAATTCTACAGGTGTATTGATACCAAAACGCTGATTACCCTCACATTTGGCATCCTTCGAAGCCAGATACTTTGTTATAAATTCATCCTGATAGAATTTTGAATCGCAGGAATTTGGAAGAACTATAGCATAAGGAACTGACTGTATAAAAGAAACAATTAGTTCCGCGAACCCTGCAGAGGATAAGTTATGACTAACCCGCAAAGAATCAAACATCTTGTATATCCCATTCAAATGACCTTTATCATATTCCTTTAAAGAGAAGATGACCTCATCATAGCTTCTTTCATCAGCTGCCTCTATAGGCAGCTGATTTTTGTAAGCATTTGCTTGATGAAAAGCATTTTTACTCACCCAAAAACTACCACTATAGGTTTCGCCATTATAATCGTCCCAACTCATTGTATGGGTAATTAAAGTATCAGCCTTAAGATTCGACGGATCTTTTTTAACAACCGGGGTCAATTTAGATTCTACCGGGCGCGGCTTCGGCGTGGCGACGGTTTCAGCTACTTTATCTCGATTATGAGATACAATGGCATTAATAATAACAAAAATATAAAGCCCACCTATTAACCATAAAAAAATGCTGGCAAACCATTTCCCCAATCTGACAGGCAATAAATTTAGGAGAAATGCAAATAGGATAAATGGCAATATAAAAACAAGATTTGGAAAAATAAGCAGGCAAACAAGTACAGCCAAAATAATTCCCAGGACACTAACTACAGGACTTAAACAACCTTGGTTACTGGCAACAATCGGCTGCTTATAAACCCAATTACCCCAGTAAGAAGATTTATAATCAGCGCGATAATATTTGGCCCTATAATAATTTCCTTTTGTTTCAGTTTCCCCGGTCGGCACATAAGTTTCCCGAAGCACCTCGGCAATCCAGCTGCCCCAATAAGTAGTGCAATCTTTATTAAAATATTCCTTTCTATAGGATTTGGTACCATTTTCTGCCCGTTCTTCCCGATTCCCCGTCTCTCCGAAACATTCAGTTACCTCAGTAACGAGTTCATGTTCTTCAATTTTTTTTACATACCCATAAAATTGCCCGGCTATTGTACCAAAGCTCTCGCCTTCATGCTTGGTAACATCAATAATTTTCGGGTCAGGAATTGTAAGCCGCTCGATTTCGAGCTGATAATGCTCAATTTCATTTCCAAAATGAAGATTACAATTGACAGGCTGTTTGACATGTAGTCTAATCGGCTTGTGTTCATCAAAAACTTTTTTAAATTTAACAGGCGGTTCCTGTTGTTTATGTATATTGGCAGCCCGGACAGCCACATTTACTTGAGTAACATTAAGTTTATATAATGTTTCCCTTAAGATATTTTCTGCTTGTTCATCCACATGATAACCACGATACTTCATATGAATTGTGCCCTTTAAATAGGTTCTGACTTCTACTTCTACGGTGGTTGTTCGTGTATAGGTTCTATGGTTTTTGTAATTTGTTTTTGCCCGTGCTTCCCGGGCATCTCCTTTGTCAATATAATTATCGTAAACAGATCTATCTTCAGGATTACTCAAAACGTCATAAGCCTCGTTAATCTCTCTTATTTTTGCTTCGAAAGCAACATTTCCCGGATGAAGGTCTGGGTGAAATCGCTTAACCTGTTTTCTATAGGCTAGCTTTATCTCTTCCCCGGAAACATGTCGATCCAGTTCCAATCTTTTATAATAATCCTTTGAGAAATCAATCATCTGTTTAAAAGATTATTGAAAAAATCTTCCTGGTTGAAATATATAGGCTCTGGTTTCTTTGTTGTATTAAAAGGCGGATCAACAAAGTGTTCATAGAATCTGGTATTTACTCCATGCTTGATACTAAATAAAATTGAGTAATGTTTTTTAAATCTGTTATAATCTTGAATAACTAGGTTCCTGTCACTATGCTTTTTAAGTTGATAATATTTACTGTTTCCTGAAATTGAATAAATTAAGGCCACAGGGGCAAAAAATATTGCCAGAACGATGAACATAATGAACTTTGGTATCGGGTACTTACCCGCAAACTCGACCCTTTTGATAAAGAAATTAGATCGATTGATTTTGTCATGGGCCCTGGAATTGGCACTGGAAATCGCGTTGTCAATGTTTCCAAGCTGGCTATCAATCTTAATTATTTGCGCTGTTAGTATTTCAGTTTTACCTAACGCAGTATAGTGATCCCGCTGCTTATTTAACTTATCTAAATCAGCCTTATAAAGACTGGTGTTGACCCGGCAAAAGTTATTGTAAAGTTCCGTTTTATAGGTAGCAATATCTCTATCTAATTTGTGGCGAACGAAAAATATCTTTACTGGTTGAGCGATTAAAAAACCGATCAGCAAAACAAATCCCATTCTCGATAAATTAGAAAGATTGAAAAATTTAAACTGTTTTGGCACCGGGAAAACTTCTTTTGAGAAGGTTTGAATTAGAAATATGTAGATATTGAAGAACATCAACGAAAAAAAACAAGATAATAAGAGTTCTGCGTGCCACATCTGAAACATCAACTCGAAGGCGTAAAAGATCGATAGAAAACTTATTACCATGATCATGATAACCAGAAATCCGGAAAGGAAGAATTTCATTATGTTATCATTACCTGTTTTTTGGAGAATAGGGTAATCTATACCAATTAAGCTAACAATTGATCTGATACTAAAAAATTTGATATACGGCCGCCCTGTCATCTACGCTTCTTTCAAATAATCCTCTGGATTTTGCGTGATATCTTCCAGCTTTTTCTCTTTCCATTGATCTATCGCAGTTCCACTGAGCTCACTTTGTGCTTCAAGAAGTCTAATCTTTTCCTTTAAAACTCTAATAACCTGGTGATTTATTACATTATCTCGTTCATGTCCCTCACCGTCAGGATAAAAGTTATACTGGATCTCGATGCCTTTATCTGCTTTTACCAATTCCTTTATATTTTCCTCCATATAGTCATAAGGACTCTTGATCAACATAAGCTTAAAGAAAATTGGGGTGAGTTCTATAGTCATAAATAACAACGTGACAAATAAAGAAATTACCCAACCTGCTTGTTCGTGAGCCAGCTTAATGCGTTCTAAAAGCCCATCAAGACCTGCAGAAACTTTGTCTGCCTCTTTGAGCTTCAGATTCCTATCAATTTCCAACCCGTCAAGCTCTTTTTTTATCTTAGTGTATTCCGGATCATTTTTAATGGAGGCAATTTCGGCTTCATTGGCTGCCAATTGCCGTTTGAATTCCTCACATTTAGTCTTACAATCACCATTAGACGTTTCATAAGCTATATTGGCTTTACGTTCAGTACTTATTAGCTCCAGGGCAGCAATTTTATCAAGTGTTTTTTTAATTAAGCTTTCCTTTTTCTGTATTTCTGAATCAAATACTTTGTCAATATTGGCTTTATATGTTTGCTGTTGCTGGATTTGCTTTTCGTGTAGCGCTACATCAATTTCAGTTTTAAACATTCGGATCTCAACCGGTTTTGAAATGGTAAGCGCTATTATTGCTCCCATGATTATTCTTGGTAGTGCGCCGATTAATTCCTTTCTAGTGATTGCTTCAGTACCATCTCCTTTTCCTGTGCTGGTTACAATAAATCTATCGATATTGAAAATAATCGCTCCCCAGATAAGACCAAAAACAACTGATATTAAAGCGGTTGGCATATCAGTAGGATCATAATCGCCAACAACTCCTTCAACCGTCTTAAAAGAGTCGATAGCATTACCTTTAGGAGCGAAAATGGTATAAAATGCATATCCGCCAGCTATGGCCGCCATTACCCCGGTGGCAATAATGATGCCGCCTAAACAAACGTACTTGATCTGATCTCCATAGGTACTTCTTTCTAAGATAAATCTGTCAGCACCAGCGGCCTTCCAAAAAAGACGCATAAATTTACTTGACTTTGGGGATTGGTAAAGTTCACTGTCCATAATGATAATTTAAGGGTAAGTAATATTTATTATTTCTTTTAGATTACTAATATTTAAGATATTGACAGTCAAATGGTTTAATGATAAAGGCATTGCTACTAAGGCAGGACTGCCAACAACTACTTTACTATTGTATATTTCCTGAAAATTAGTCTTGATATTAAAGTCAGTTTGTCCGGCCATGTCAAGTCTTTCTAAAATGACGATATGCTTTTTTGAACACCAGAGGTTAGAAAGCACTATTTCAACCTGGCTTAATCCATGGGGTAGACCAACATAAGCAGAAGCACTTTTTTTAAAAGAAATGTATGACGCTGATTTTATTTTAAGGATACATGCAGTTTTTGTTTTCCAGGCTAACAGAAAATATGCTTTGTTTTCTATCACGCAGTCAACACAATCAAAACCGGAAAATTCAGGCTTTGAAAAATTAAGTAGATTAACAATCCAGATCTTTAAGTAGGTTAAGATATTCTTCATGATGATTACCTTATGTGATGTTGTTTTATAATATGTTTAAATGTCTATTACGGTGGTAAGGACCAACACTCACTTGAGATCTTTTTGCTAAGAACTTTAGCTTTATAAGTTGATCCATATCATTTATGCTGGTAACAATATTCCCCACCTTTAACCATTCTTTTACATCGGGCTCCTTTCTTTGTGGTACCCTTGCATTGTGAACTGCTGGAACTGCTGCTTTTAACTGGAGATTTGGAGACTGGTGTTTTTTTTGGAACTGTAGTGGGGCCTGAAGTACAAACACTACATGTACCGCCTGCGTTACAATGTTTACAATATCTGCAGCTACTGCAAGCATAACAACTCCTGCTCCCTGTACAGGTTGCGACATGTGGATTAGCCTTCGCCGTATCTTTAAATCCAGAAACATTAGAAAAAGAAAGAATACTGCATAAGAGTATTAATAAAGAAAGATTTCTCATGTTGAGTTAGCGTTTTGGTTGGTTGGTTAATTCAAAGTTTAATAATTTATTTCAGTATACCAAAATAATTGCAAATAATTTATCTAATTATTCAATAGTTGGAGAAATAATAAAAAAGCCTGCTTCATTCACAACAGAATCACCTCAGTTTGATCGCCACTGTAAAGGCATTTAAAAATGTTATTTTGAAATCCCGCTAACGAGTGTGGCATGTGGGAGAACAGAACTTACAACCGTCAGCTCTTGCATATGACTTCTTTGCTTCTACAACTGCCTCTGTACAGGAATAAAATTCGCCTAAATACAATCTGTTAGTTATCCCAAACATATAACGGCAGGTTTCATCATGAACTTCGTGATCACCGTTGAATTGTGTATGCATAGTTACGTAGTAGTTCTTTTTCATACTTTAAATTTCGTCTTGGTAAAGATTCAAAAGTAGGCAGGCAGACAAAGCTTTCCTTACGGGAAACCGTAAAACGGATTTATAGTCATTAAATAATCTGGAAATCTTTACAATAAGCGATAAGCTGTTCATTGGTTGAAAAACCAAAAATATCTTTGATGAGATTGAGTCGTTTTTCAATGCTGCTTAAACCGGCTGGTTTAAT
>CBFGNP010000005.1:0-19432 GCA_965650095.1 uncultured Pedobacter sp.
AATAAAAGCAGGAGTATCTTTACATAAAACAGTGGTTTTACCGAGAAACTTGTCGCCATAATCCATCAGAAAATCAACCAGCTCAGGCTTGGTATGCGGCGTTGGAATAATCTCAAGTAATCTTAAATAGCGTGGCGGATTAAAAAAATGGGTGCCGCAGAAGTTTGCTTTAAAATCTTCTGAACGGCCTTCGGCCATCAAATGGATCGGTATACCCGATGTATTTGAGGTAACCAGCATACCTGGCCTGCGATATTGTTCTACCTGTTCAAAGATTTTTTTCTTGATATCCAGGTTTTCTACCACAACCT
The DNA here is from genome assembly GCA_965650095.1 of uncultured Pedobacter sp. Classification (GTDB taxonomy): domain Bacteria; phylum Bacteroidota; class Bacteroidia; order Sphingobacteriales; family Sphingobacteriaceae; genus Pedobacter. The sequence goes on from CBFGNP010000005.1 coordinate 312, forward strand.
CAATGATCCAGTCATAGTCTGCAATCCTGGCCATATCATCTTCAAAGTTCCCCGTAGTGATCTTGTTCAAAACGTTTTTGGAATAAACAGGAGAAGGGTTGCTTTTGACGGCGTTTAGCAATGCCGTATTTACAATAGTATTCTTATCGCCCTCTTTAGCCGGAATATCCAGCAAAAGCACCGCTACCCCTATATTTGCAAAATGACAGGCAATACGGGAGCCCATAATCCCTGAGCCCAGCACTGCTACTTTATTTATCTTCTTGTTTATCATATACGGGAAATTTATAGGCCAATGTAAGTTTGTTCAATTTTTGCAGGGTCACCATCAGGTTATTTTTTTCAGTTGAACTCAGGCTCTTACCCAGATACTCATTGAACGCGATCACAACGCCCTTTGCCATGTGCCTTTTTTCATAACCAAGATCAGTCAGATAAACCTTTACAGAACGTTTATCCCCCGCAGCAGTTTCCCTGTATATCAGCCCCAGGTCTTCCATATTGTTGAGCATCCTCGACAAGCTCGTGGCCTTTACACCGAGTAGTCCGGCCAGCTGAGAAACCGCTGTCCCCTCTTTGTCAATATTGATCAACACATACCCTATGGCCTGTGTAATTCCAAATCCCCCGGCAATCTGGTTATAGGTATTCGATACATTCTGCCAAACCACCTTTAAAAAATAATCAATTGTTTCCTGTTGTTTCATCAAATACTATGCTTGCATAACAAAGCTATTGAATTAAAAGCTATTATGCAAATACATTCCAGAAAAATATTAACATAAAAGAGCCTTCCTGAATTCACAGGAAGGCTCTTTAAATTTAATATGGTCCGGACTAGAATAAAGTAAATTCTACCCTTCTGTTTTGCTGGCGACCGGAAGCAGTTTTATTAGACGCAATCGGCTGGTTCTCACCATAACCTGTAGCTTCAATTCTGGACGCATTTGCTCCCTGTGATACCAGGTATGATTTTACCGATTCTGCCCTGTCTTTAGACAGCCTCATGTTCAACTGATTTGAACCTGTATTGTCGGTATGCCCGGCTAATTTTAAACTAAAGTTTTTGCTGATTAACAGTTCTGCAACACGGTTCAGTGTAGCGTAAGATTTAGCACGGATGGTAGATTTACCTAAATCAAATTCCAGGTTTTTAATTGCATCAGCAACTACTTTACGGTCTTCTTCCGTAATGATCACTTTCTGAACCGGAGCAGGGGTTTTCAGTGCACAACCAGCCCCATCTACAACAGTTCCGGCCGCTGTACCCGGACATTTGTCTAGTTTATCCGCAACACCATCACCATCACTATCTGTCAGCAGATCAGCCATTTCCGTTCTTAACTTTGCATTCTCCGCTTTCTGCGCATCCAGATCACCCTTCAACGCATTAGCCGTTTGCTTCGCCTGTAATGCTTCATCATAAGTTAAAGCTACAGGGTTATGCCATGCCAGTTGTGATCCCTGACCCAGTGCAAATTCTAAACCCGCATAAGCGTAATTGTATTTATCATTGCTCCCGCGATAGTAACCGTCCAGGTTATCACCGTCAACATAATTGACAGTCCATCCCAGATCCAGGTTCATCCGCTCAGACACCTTAAATTTAGCGCCTACACCGACCGGGATGATCAGTTCACTAATGGTTTTATCACCCGCATATTCTGTCAGCTCACCGCCTCCAACGGCATTTTTTACTTTATAACCAGCTAAACCGGCACCAGCTGACGCATACATTTGCACAGTGCTGGTTTTATTAAACATGCTGATATTAAACAGGTTTACCACGGCATTTAAGCTTCCTGAATAAGAAAGGTTAGTCTCGAAAGCGCTAACGGGACTTGCATTAGCAGTTCCTCCATCGAAAGGTTCAGTATTGTCAGCTTTTAATTTGCCTTTCACTCCATCCAGACGTAAGGAGAAATAAGGGGTAAATTGTTTTTTCACATACAATCCGTAACCCAGGCTGGATTTCCAGTTAGAGAAATCATTCTTACCTCCAAGTGGGGAAATTGGCGACAGTGCCCCTACGTTTACACCAATGGACCAGGTAGAAAATTGATTTGCCTCAGCCGGTTTGTCTTGTGCCTGAACAGCACCACCGAACAACAAAGCAGAAAAAGCCAGGGGCAAACATTTAGATAATTTTTGTTTCATGATAGGAATGTTAGTATAAATATTCAATCTGCCCCGAACATTTCAATTGTCAGGCCAAATTAAAAAACGGCCCTTTAAGGCCGCATTCCAAAGATTTGCTGTTTATAATTCTATACAGTTACCAGCCGAGCGCCCGGTCGTCCCCCCGCGAATCTGCGCCACCCTGGTAATAGCCCCATCTGGTTTTCAAAATGGCATCAACCCTTCCAATATTACCGCGCTGCAAAATCGGGTAGCCTTTAGCCATCAGCTTTAAAACTGTTAAGCTGTCCAACCCAGCTTTTTCTACATAAACCGTATCGGGCAACCATTGGTGATGAAATTTTTTCGCATCTACAGCAGCCTGCATGCTTTTATCGAACTCAACCACATTCAGTATCGTTTGAAAAACAGAAGTGATGATGGTTGAGCCCCCCGGAGTGCCCACAATCATAAACAATTGTCCATCTTTTTCAATAATGGTTGGTGTCATAGAACTCAGCATCCGTTTGGCCGGCGCTATGGCATTTGCCTCGCCGCCTACCAGACCATAAATGTTTGGTGATCCCGGCTTTACAGAAAAGTCGTCCATTTCGTTGTTCAATAAAAACCCGGCACCTTTTACTACCACTGCTGATCCATACGATCCATTGAGCGTAGTGGTTACAGAGACCGCATTGCCTGCTTTATCCACAATAGAAAAATGTGTGGTTTCTTCATGCTCCTCAACGTTCAGGGCTCCGGCAGTCATTTCAGCACTTGGGGTCGCATGCCCCCAGTTGAAGTCGGCCATCCTCCTTTTGATATACGCATCGCTGAGCAATTGTGCCTGTGGCACATCGTAAAAATCCGGATCGCCAAGATGAGTTGCCCGGTCTGCATACACCCTGCGTTCAGCCTCCACCATCACCTGTACCGTCGAGTCTGCATTTAATCCCCAGCGCTTCAAGGGGAAGGGCTCAACCGATTTCAACAGCTGTATCAATGCAATCCCACCACTTGAGGGCGGAGGCACAGTTATAATTTTATAATTCTTGTAATTGCCAACGATGGGTCTACGCCATACAGCTTTATAGCTTTTTAAATCTTCAAGGTTGATGATGCCACCTCCACGCTTCATCTCAGCCAGCAGGCTGTCTGCCACCGGGCCGGCATAAAATCCTGCAGCTCCTTTATCCCTGATCTGTTTCAGGGTATTTGACAGCTCCGTCTGTACCAAGACATCACCTTCCTTCCATTCCCTGTCTTTTACGAATGCCGTACCTGCGGGATTATGTTTTACAAATGTCTCCTTAAACTGATTTAATTCCCTCGCCTGGCGTAAACTGATTTTAAAGCCCTCCCCTGCCAGCGCAATTGCCGGCTCGATCAGATCGGCCCATTTCAATTTACCATATTTCTGATGTGCAGCGGCCATTCCGGCAACCGATCCAGGTACCCCGGCAGCCAGATGCCCGTGTACACTTTTATCTTTGACCGGAAGACCTTCCTCGTCCAGGTACATATCTCTTGAAGCTTTAAAGCCTGCCTTCTCCCGGAAATCAAGCGTATTCACTGTTCCGGAGGAAGCACGGTAGACCATAAATCCCCCACCGCCGATATTGCCCGCAGCAGGATAAACCACCGCTAAAGCGAACTGTACTGCAACAGCCGCATCAACAGCATTGCCTCCTTTTTTTAGAATATCCAGTCCAACCCGGGATGCGCTTTCATTTGCAGAGACTACCATTCCGTTTCGGTATTCGGCACTATTGTCCCGGCCAAGCTGTCCGCCAACACAGCCGGCAAAATGAGTGGCCGCCAGCAGCAGGACAACTGCAAGAAGATCCTTAACCTTTGAAACCTTCCGCATCGGCATAGATCTTTTCGATAATATCAGCATTTTTTTCAAGGATAACCTTCCTTTTCAGACTTAATTTTGGCGTAAGTTCTCCGCCATCGATACTCCATTGTTTAGGGAGCAAGGCACAGCGTTTTACCTGTTCCCATTTCCCGAAAGACTTACAGCTGAATTCTACAATCTGGTTAAACTTTTCTATCACCTGGCTGTTTTTAACCATCTCCTCATCCGTACTGTAATTCATTCCTTTTTTTGCGGCCCAGGCTTTTAATGCCACAAAATTCGGAACAATCAGCGCTGCCGGAAATTTACGGTTCTCGCCCAGCACCATGACCTGCTCCACCAGGACCGTTTCCTTAAATTTATTCTCTATGGTTTGTGGCGCGATATATTTGCCACCTGCGGTTTTAAATATTTCTTTCTTGCGGTCGGTGATTTTAAGGAACCTTCCCCCAACAATTTGTCCGATATCGCCCGTGTGGAACCAGCCATCGCTGTCTACCGTTTCGGCGGTCAGGTCATCACGAAGGTAATAACCTTTCATAATGGCATGGCCCCTTGCCAAAACCTCCCCGTCTTCGGCAATTTTAATTTCCATTCCTTCAATGGCAGGTCCAACTGTTCCGAACATGGTATTACCGAAATGATTAACAGTAATCACGGGCGAGGTTTCTGTTAAGCCATAACCTTCAAACACAGGCATCCCTGCCGCCCAGAAGATCCTTGCCAGGCGGGGGTTTAACGCTGCACCTCCCGAAACAATCACGACAATATGTCCCCCGAGGGCTTCCCGCCATTTCTTAAACACCAGCTTGCGGGCAATACCAAGCTCGAAGTTGTAAAACCAGCTATTTTTAGTTTCATATTTTTCTGCCAGAGCTACCGACCAGAAAAAGATCCCTCTCTTAATCCCGGTAAGTGCCTTTCCTTTTTCCATGATCTTTTCGTACACTTTTTCCAGTAATCGAGGAACGGTAGAGAACACATTGGGTTGCACAAATTGAATATCGGCAACAATGGTGTCCATACTTTCTGCATAGTATACCCCTACATCCGAATACAGATACAGGTACACGACCATGCGCTCGAAAATATGCGACAGTGGCAAAAAGCTCAGTCCTTTTCTAATGCCTTCGGGCAAAAGTACAGCCGAATTCTGAAAGTTCTTGACCAGGTTATCATGGGTTAACATCACACCCTTAGGGGTGCCCGTAGTGCCCGATGTATAGATGAGTGTTAAAATATCCTCTGCCTGTACACCGTCGCGGTACTCCCCGAGGTTTACCCCTGCCTGCGTTTCCGCTGCGTCCAACAATATGCTCCAGTTTTCTGCACCAGCTACCTCATCAAATGTATAAATCTTTACCTGTGTTTTTAAAGTCTGATTTACGGCCTGAAGTTTATGATAAAGGGCCTCATCAGCAGCAAAAACCACTGTCACTTCCGCATTTTCCAGGATAAACCTGATATCATGCTCCGCCAGCGTAGGGTAAAGCGGTACATGATAGGCCCCGATCTGCATAATTCCAAAATCTGTCAGGTTCCATTCGGGTCTGTTGTGCGACATTACACCTATGCGGGATCCCTTACCCATACCGATACTGATCAATCCTTTACTCAACAGATCAACCGTATCAGAAAATTTCTGTGTACTGTATTTAACCCAAACCCCTTTTACTTTACCACTGATAAATTCATCCTTCGGAAATTTCTCTAAATTGTATTGAAGTAGATCGAATACTCTTGTTATCGTTGCAGCCATATGTGATCAGCTTAATTAAAGATTGTTAATGATTGTAGGCAATACCCAGGTTGCAGCGCCCTGCTTCTCAAACTTAAAAAAAATAATCAAATTTTTTCCCGGCAATTTCATGGCCGATTAATTTGTATCTTATTTTGCTGATTGGTTTTCTCCAGGATATTTATCATTTTAAATTTGAGATTTTCCGACTGCTGAAGAAGGATCAGGTATCCGCTAAAGTCTTATTAGAGCTTTACATTTCTTTTGCTTTTCTTTTGCTATCCTTTTGCTATTGTTTTGCTATCCTTTTGCTCGAACAACAAAAAAGCAATATTAAAGCATAACAAAAGCAGAATAAATGCAAAAGTAAATATTATACCAAGTCGGACACTTTCTTAATTCTTGATGAGGAATATCGCTTCCCTGTTAAGCAGTAATCCTCCTTTTACCTTGCCTCGTTCGCCAGTTGAATCAGCTGCTGTACGGTAGCGCTGCTGGTTAGGTCGTAGCTAAATTCGTCGGCTTCCGTTCCCATATTCAACCTTGGGTTTCTAAACTCCATTTTGCTGGCAATGCTGTGTTTAGCCGAGGCGTGGAACTCTGTAGCTCCGGTAAGTTTGATCAGCTCGGCGATGTTATACACATTGATCCCTGCACCGGGCATGATACTGATGCGGCCCCTGGCCTGTGAAATTAACTTTTTCAGTACCGCGGCCCCTTTTAACGCCGAAGATTCAGCACCTGAACTGAGGATTCGTACACAGCCGAGCTCAATCACGTCTTCCAGGGCTTTAAACAAGTCGTTGCTCATGTCAAACGCACGATGAAAGGTAACGCCCATATCTCCTGCAAGGGCAATCAGTTCGCTGCAGCGTTTCTTATCCACACTGCCGTCCGGCTTTAAAATACCTATGACCACGCCATCACATTTCAGTTCCCGGCAAATCTTGATGTCCGCTTTCATCAGTTCAAATTCCAGGTCTGAATATAAAAAATCTCCTCCCCGCGGTCTGATGATCGGGTAAACCTGGATTTTGAGGAGCTTTTTTGCCAAAGCAATTTGTGCATAACTGGGGGTAGTGCCGCCTTCCGCCAGGTTGTCGCAAAGTTCTACCCGAATTGCGCCACCCTCCTGCGCTGCCAGGGCAGAGCCTAAGGAATTGGCGCAGACTTCCATATTGATCATAACGAATGCTTTTAGCGATTAATAATAACTTTTACCCGGTATGAGCAGGTCAGTTTTTTGCGCGGTACAAACGGCATAGCTGAATCCTTTTTGAATGGCATAAGCGCCATACTCACCTTTTTTATTGAGGGCAAGAAAGCCCACCTGTATGTTTCTTGCGATATCAGGTTTCTTTTTTATTATGCGCATGACCGCTTCTTTACAAGCCGCCTCGGGCGTATAGCCCTGACGCATCAGTTCAACGACGAGAAAGCTGCCTACATTGCGGATCACTTCTTCCCCAACGCCGGTTGAGGTAGCTCCTCCCACTTCATTGTCAACATACAGTCCCGCGCCAATGATCGGGCTGTCGCCCACCCGCCCATGCAGCTTAAAGGCCATGCCGCTGGTGGTACATGCGCCTGATAAGTTTCCTTTCGCATCCAGTGCCAGCATACCTATGGTATCGTGATTGTATTGATTGCCTGGTAGTTTTCGGGGTGCTGCTTTATCGTACAGCTTGTTTTCAATATTCATTACCGGCGCATACTTAGCGGTCTTCAGCCATTCTTTCCAGGCTTTTTCACTTTCTTTTGTCAGCAGGTTTTGTTTTTTAAAGCCATTTTCGAGCGCAAACTGAAGGGCACCATCGCCAACCAACATCACATGCGGGGTTTTCTCCATCACCAGCCGGGCAACAGAGATGGGATGAATAATATGCTCCAGTCCGGCTACAGCGCCGCAATTGCCCAGCTCATCCATGATACAGGCGTCAAGGGTTACATGGCCATCGCGGTCTGGCAAACCACCATAACCAACCGACTGGTTTTTCGGATCAGCCTCTGGTACATGAACCCCTTGCTCGACGGCATCCAGCGCCCGGCCTCCTTTAGCCAGTACTTTCCAGGCGGCCTGGTTTGCAGCTATGCCAAAATCCCAGGTAGAGATCACAATAGGCTGAATACCCTGCTGAGATGTAATCGCAGCTGAAAAAGAACGAAAAGAGGACAGCATGGGAATGCCCAGAGCTGAAAGTTTAATGAAATTACGCCTGTTTTGCATGTCTGATAAATATTAATCCGGGAAATTACAAAGCAAAGTAAATGATTTTTGTTTTAAAGATTTTTAAAAAAGAATCCGTATCCGTTATCTTTTGATTACGGTAATCAGGTCTTTGTCGATCTGGAACTTCACCGGACTGTTTAACTCCATTTTTTCCAGTAAGGCGGAAATATTTTTAAATCGCGAGACCGTCCCTGAGAAACCAACATCGCTCATATCTCCTTTGTATGCGATTTTAACATTATACCACCGTGCCACCTTCGGCATAATCTCCGTGATATTTTCATGACCAGTGAATCTAAAGTAGCCATCTTTCCATGCCAGAACACTTTCTATATCGGCTGGCTCGATGGTTAGCTTGTCCTTAACAACGATAGATTGCTGACCCGGTCTTAGTATGCTTTCTATTTTGGAGTTGCGATTGACGACACGCAGCAGGCCATTTACCAAAGTGGTTTTCGCCATATTTTCGTCAACATAGCTGTTGATGTTGAAGTGGGTGCCTAAAACCTCCACCTCCTGCTGAGCTGTTTTTACAATGAAAGGGCGGCTGTCTTTGGCTACCTCAAAATACGCCTCGCCATTTAACTCGACATTTCTGGTTGGCATTTTTTCCGACATTAAAGAAAAACTCAGCCTACTGGCTGCATTTAGCCATACGCTGGTCCCATCTGGCAGTGTGATCCGGTACTGGCCACCTTTTGGCGTGACAATAATCCCGGATTGCGACAGGTGATTGGCAGCATTCGCAATTGACCCATCATAATAGGTCAGCTCCGAAGCATCTATCACCACTCCGCTATGGGCACTGCTAAGCTTTATTATTTTACCATTGGCCAAAGTTAAAACAGCCTGAAATTTACCAGGAGGAATGTCGTTTTGACTGCTTACTAATGAGTAACGGTTAACCTTCGGGTACCTGGAAGTGCAATAAAACCACAGACAGACACTTATGGTAATCAGGACTGAAGAAGTCATCACCAAACGCGACCATAATCTCGCTTTTTTTTGTTCCGCACTGTATTTCCCTTCGCCTGATTTCTTTAAAAGTATCTTAAATTTATCTCCGCCCATAGCATTGCTGGTCAATCCGTTTGGCGAAAGATACGCAATGTTGGATAAATTATTTCAAGCAGAGGCAGGGTATAGTGCCATGAAAATGAAAGGTGATATCGCAAAAAAAGGGTGTCCAAAACTTTTGAACACCCCCGTTAATGATAAGCTGAAATTATTTAAATAATTCTGCCAGCGTTTGATGCAGTGCTTCACCTCGCAAATCCTTGCCAACGACCTTTCCCTGAGGGTCGAGCAGAAAACTGGCTGGCACAGACTTTACTCCATATAATGCCGCCGCATCATTTTTCCAGCCTTTTAAATCCGACACATGATTCCAGCTGAGCCCGTCGGCTTGTATGGCCTTTAACCAGGCTTCTTTATTGCTGTCTAACGATACACCCAAAATCTCAAAACCTTTATCGTGATACTTTTTATAGGCAGCGACCACGTTAGGGTTTTCCTTGCGACAAGGGCCACACCAACTTGCCCAGAAATCGATCAGCACGTATTTACCTTTAAAATCGCTCAGTTTAACCATTTTACCTTCGGTATTGGCCATCGTAAAGACCGGCGCTGCTTTACCAGCTGCAGTCATTTCATCCAACGCCAAAGCGGCATAGATCTGTTTACCAAAAGAAGATTGCTGCACTTCTTTGCTCAATAAAGGCATCAATGCCCTGGCGTTGTTGTAGTAAGGATAATTGATGTACCTGTCCAGAATTACCATTGCCGAAGCAATAGAGTTCCTGTTTTTCCTGACGTAGGCATTGACCACTGTATCGTTTAATACGCCCAGCGCTTTAAATTCCGCATCAAAGCGCTTCCTTAAGGAAGGATCAGCCTTCATACTGCCATCCTTTTCAGCTTTATCCAGTCGCCGGTAAATCTCCCCGGCTTTTTCGGTAATTGGCTTCCAGTCTACCTTATAAAAACGCTGGTAGGTATCATAAAGGGCCGATCCTGTAACTGCAGCCTTATACAAAGAATCCTTATCCGCCTTAAAAGTCAGCCGGGCTGGCTCTACCAAAATGCCAGCTCCCTTTTGCGGATTTGAAAGATACAGGTTATAAAACGCGGGGCTAGCGATTTCCCCTTTAAAAACGAATTTGTTGTTTACAATTTGCGCAGAATCTATAACAGTTTCCTTTTTTTCGTTTTCATGGGCCAGGTACACCTTGCCCGATGGCAAGTCTGTAATCGTTCCGTTAATGCTATAGATCTTTTTCTGAGCGCTGGCATAACTGTTCAGTGTAAAGATCAGTACCGCTGCCAGTAAAATTCTTGATGTTTTATAGTTCATAATTGCAGTGTTTTATTTAGCTACATTTTGTTGGATGGTACCGTTACCTGGGTTCTTAATGGCCCCCAAAGGGAACGGCATAGTCCACAGGTGTGAGTCAGGTAACAGGCTTAGTGCTTGACTGCCTTCCGTCTTCGTTAGCGTAGTGGCGTAATTGCTGTCCTTATTTAATCGGCGCATATCCGCAAATGGCACCAGTCCCAGGATCAGGCTGTTTGCCTTGGTCTTTTGGATCAGCTTTACAGCCTGAATGACATTACCTGCCGAAGCTTCCACATATTCGGCTGCAAAGATACGTTTTGCACGCACGGCATTTAAGCTCTTCATGGCACCTGTAATGTCATTCAAACGTGCCTGGCACTCTGCCTTGATCAGGTAAACCTCAGTTGTAGTTAATCCGCTATGGTTAAAGAAACCTGTAGTGATGCTATAGTAGTAGGTTTCGGCACCAACTGTCCTCAGCCTGAAACGGGCAGCAAAAGCCGCATCTCCGGGTTCGAATTTCGCTGCCCTGTCTATGCGAATACCAGATTCGCGACCTGCATTCCGTGTAATGCCGTGGCGGAAATAATACGTTTCAACACAGTTAAAACCCATTGGTGATGGATTGATGTTATACACGGGGGCGCCACTACCGTTTACTTGCTCTATCTGAGCTTTATACTGCGCGTAATAAGCGGTCCAGTCAAACAGCTTATCGTTGTATTTTAACGCTTCATTGGCTGCAGCAAGTGCCTCTGTATATTTACCCATGGTCAGATAAATGCGTGCTCTAAGGGCATATGCAGCCCCCAGGTTAGGGTGCAGAACGGTAGCGCTCGTCGGCTTCAGGTTGGGAATCGCTTCTTCAATATCCTTCAGCATAAAATCATAGATCTCTTTTATGGTGACCTGCCTGTGCGGGGCGTCTACGTTTGCACTGGTAATTAATGGGACGGAAAGTTTGCTGGCCGCATTCGCTTCTTCATAAGTGTCTGCATAGTAATTGCTGAGTGTATAATAGACCAGTGAACGAATGATCTTTGCCTGAGCAATGAGTTCCGCTTTCTGCTCAGCTGTACCTTCTGTGGTTTGATTCACATTTTCGATAAGCAGATTAGTAACGCTGATGGTGGCATAGGAGTTATAATAGGCCGACTCATCAGCATTGTTCAGGCTGATCCTGTCGGCATTTTCGTCCCAGTTGTAGTTGGCAGCCCTCAGTCGGTAATAATTCAGGTTAGCTACCGTCTCATAACGGTCATTCAGCAGCAAAATGGCTTGCGAAACATCCGTAGTATGGTTGTTGTATTCATCACGAATAAACGCTTCATAATCTGCAAAAGTAGTAGGGATCTTGCTTCCCGTTGGCAGCACGTCTATGAACTTTTTGCAACTGCTCAAGCTTAAGCCCAGCAGCACAATCCAGATGCTTATTTTTTTATAGAATATTGTTTTCATCTTATTTAAGATTTATTAATCACTAGAAATTCAGGTAAACACCCCATACATAATTCGGCTTTACATAACCATTGAGCAGGTACTTTGCATCCTGGCTTTTTGCCAGGGTAAATGCGTTCTCTACATTGAACTGGAAACGTACCCCTTGCATGCCCCATTTGCTGCTGTAGCTGGACGGCACTTTGTAAGCCAGTGCAATGTTGCGCATGCGCAGGTTAGAAACATCAATTACATTGAGGTCTGCATTCTGATAAATCGTTGCACTTTGACTGTTGAAAGCTGGGTCTTCGGCAAAGACGGCGCGTGGCACATTGGTATGTGCTTCATCACCAGGCGCTCTCCAACGGTTATTGATGTCTTTATTCACCACGCCAATGGTGCTTACGTAACCAAATACGCCATTATAGCTATTGCCTAACATCGGCAAAAAGGTGTTTTTCATTTTGTGACCACCTTCAAAAGTAAGGAGGAAGGACAAGCTGAAGTTCTTATAATCCAGGATATTGTTTAATGAACCGCTAAATTTAGGAACAGTAGTACCCGCATACACGATAGATTCCAGGGAACTCGGGGCATCAGTAAGTTTTTCTCCGTTCTCATTGTAAGCCTGTGGCAAACCGGTATTGCTCAGGCCTGCCCATTTGTAAGCATAAATGGCATTATAAGGGTTACCGATCCTGGGAAAGGCTTCAGGATAATCCAGCTGAAGGAAATATACAGGTGCTTCTACATTCACATAGGTTACCCTGTTTTTATTAAAGGCGTACTGCGCAGACAAATTCCAGTTCAATGCATTACCCCGGATCACATCACCACCAAGAGAAATCTCAATCCCTTTGTTCAGCATTTCCCCGTTATTGATGGTATAGGTACTATAGCCAAAACCTTCTGTAGGAACGCCCTGAGTATTGGCCAGTAAATCTTTTCCTTCCCGGCGGTAATAATCCACTGTACCGTTCAGGCGATTTCCAAATAAGGCAAAGTCTACACCGACATTGGTAGTGGATGTTTTTTCCCAGGAAAGCAAAGGGTTTGGCCTGCTGGCCAATGAGGCATACAAACCGCCAACGTTATTGTTCTGATAGTAGTTAGCGACCAGGAACGGCGCGCTGTCCGAATAAATATTCCCACCGATACCATGAGAAACGCGCAGTTTCAGCAGGTTTACCCAGTCTGCGTTGAAAAAGGATTCCCTATGGATGTTCCATCCTGCCCCGGCCGACCAGATTGGTGTATTCTGATATTTGGAACTGGTACCCCATAGATTAGACTGGTCCCAGCGGATACTTCCCGTAAGCAGGTATTTATCATCGTAAGTATAGCCGGCATTTGCATAGAGGGAAACAAATCTGTTGATTTTTTGATAATGTTTAAACTGGTCTGTATCCATGAAGGAGCCCGATCCGAGGACATTTCCCGGATAGTTGGACAACAATTGCGGATTGATAAATGCATAGCTCAACACCACCGGATCATAGTTGTACAGGTATTGCGAACGGGTATCTCTTTTTGAATTCCGGATTTCCGTACCTGCAATAGCATTCAGGCTGTGTTTGTCGCCAAACCGCTTGTCGACATTAAACTGCTGACGGAAATTATAGGCCGTTAGTAATTGGTCCTGATCAAAGTTGATGTGACCATAAGGCAGGTTAAAGGTAGCCGGGCCTGAGGCATTTCTTGAGGCAAAGCTGTTTACTTTTTCACGTACATAAAAAGAGTTCTTGTCGTACAGCAGATTGGATTTATCCGAAAAATATTCGTACTGGAAAGTAGGGCTGTAGGAAAGCCAGTCCGTGATTTTTGCATTCAGCTTTATGAAAGTTCTGCTGTTAAAACTCTTGGATTTATTGATGTTCCAGGCCTGTTCCTGCAAAGGCGTGATGTCCATGCTATACAAGCCATTGTTGTTAATCTGGGCAATGTTATTTGCGGATAAGCGCGATGCAGCGGTGGAAGTGAAATAACTGCCATCGGCATTAACCAGGCGATCATAGGGCAAATACGGATACTCCGGAGAAAGTGTGTTGTACGACTGCCCTTTATCTTCCTTATAAGAAATGTAGGTGCTCAGATCCAGGCTCAGCCATTTGTTGAGCTGGGTTTTGTTGTTGAGGTTCAGTCCTAAAGATTCATCGCCGGCATATTTGTCTTCAAATTTATTATTGCGGTAAGTGACAGAACTGTAAAATGAGTTCTTTTCTGTCGCATTAGCTGCGCTGATGTTATATTGTTGATAGAAAGGATTGCGTTTACTGTATTTTTCTACATCATCATAGTACTGATAACCAGCGCCTGCCAATCTGTTTAATGTAGCGTTCATGTCTGCCGTAGAAAGCGTACCAGCTACATTTCGGAGAATTGCATTGATCCCCTGATTCTGGTAAGCAACATTATCCAGCAGGTTGCTGGCGTAAGCGGCTGCCCCTGCACCTGTCAGGTTGGGATTACTCGCTGCCCATTCTCTTTCCAGCCCCACGATATCTTCAGCGCTAGTCAGATTATCCGTATAATAACGATAAGGCTGCACGGTAAAAGTGCTGGAGACGTTAATCTGTGGTTTACCTTGCTTTGCTTTTTTAGTCACAATAACAATTACTCCGTTAGACGCGCGGGCACCATAAATCGAAGCCGCTGCCGCGTCTTTTAATACGGTGATGCTTCCTATATCTTCCAGGTTAAGGCCGGGAATACCATCAGTAATGGTACCAGAAGCATTGTAGTTGGTATTTTCTATAGGAAACCCGTCGATCACATATAATGGAGCTGTAAATCCCTGCATTGTCGATGTGCCACGGATGAGCCCCTTGTTATAGCCTACCACGCGGCCTTCCAATATGGATTCCATGCTACCCAGACGTTGCTGCTCTAATTTTTTGGAAGAAATTGTGGAGAATGAGCCGGTAACGCGCTCTTTGGGAAGCGTCTGATATCCGGTAGAAACTACTACCTCATCCAGTTTCGCTGTTTCCACTTCAAGCCGGATGCTGCTTAGATCTTGAGAAACACTTACCTCTTTACTTTTATATCCTAAAAATGAGATCACCAATACCGCCTGGTCATCCACATCATCGATTTGAAAAACACCATTCTGATTGGTCAATACTTGTCTCTTTGTATCTTTTACCCTTATGGTAGCACCCGGCAAGGGTTTACCACTTTCATCTAAAACCTTACCACTGATGTCAACTGTTTGAAATCGGGCGATTAGATGGTCTATAAAGCCTGGTTCTTTCTTCTTAACCAGTACGGTCTTATTGTCTACGCTAAACTCAAATGGCTGATCTTTAAATATCTGGCTCAACACATCCTTAAGCTCGGCGTTTTTAACCTGAAGATTGACTTTAGCTGCATTTTTTAAAATAGAATTGGTGACCACAAAGCTGTAACCTGTCTGGTCACTGATCTGATCAAAAACAGTAATTAATTTAGCGTCCTTAACGGACAGCGAGATCTTTTGTGCCAAGGTACTGGCACTGACCTGCATGATGATTACAAATAAGAGTAGAGTGGTTACCTTCATAACTCTCCATATTTTATGCGATGCGTTTAACGCGCACAGCATTTGGTTGCAAATTTTGTACATTTGTTAGGTTCGGTTGTAAGCTGTTTGCCTTGTATTTTCCAGATTCGCGGCAGGCAGCAGTTAGTTGAAATTTTTTATTAACGATGTCATCCGTACAATAACCAGTTCGATTGCTGTCGGGCTGGTTTTTTCTATGAATTAAGTAGCATTTATTGCATTACAGTCACCCTCCTTCCATTTACTTTAAATTTAACGGCCTTTGCATAACTGAGCATATTCAGTACTTCACTAATATTTTTATACCTGGAGATATTTCCATTGAAACGTTCTTCTGGTATCGTTCCCTCGTATACCACTTCAATATTATACCACCTGCTTAACTGCAACATGATCTGGTCAATCCGTTCTGCTCTGAAATGAAAGTAACCATTTTTCCAGGCTACTGCTTCTTTAACGTTAGCCCGCTGAACATTAACCGGTTTACCTGGCGCCACCAGCGCCTGTTCTCCGGGTTTAATAATTTCAATGCCTTTGCCGGCAGAGACCTGTATACTTCCTTCCAGGAGGGTGGTCTTAATTAAGAGATTATCTCCGTAACCGTTGATGTTAAAATGAGTTCCCAGCACAGTAACTTCCTGCTCCTTCGTTTTCACCACAAAAGGATGATGCTTGTCTTTAGCCACCTCGAAATAAGCTTCGCCGATAAGCATCACATTTCTTTTTGAATGTTTTCCCTGCATCATAGAAAAACTAAGGGTACTTTCAGCATTGAGCCACACCTCAGTTCCGTCGGGCAGTGTCACCTGATATTGTCCACCCTTTGGAGTGGAAAGCGTATACGACTGAGGGCTGAGACCCGCCTGCGGGATGACTTCGGAACCATCATTGTAGGTAAGTTTTGACCCGGATAAGACCACGCCTCTTTTTGCATCGCTCAGACGGATGGTTTTCCCATTCGAAAGGATCAATATTGCTGTGTTCTTGCCTGGGGCAATGTCGTTCTGATAAACGACACCGGATTCAGAATTTACACCTGGGCGGGAAGCTGAATAAAACCAAAGACCTGCCGCTACAAAAATTAAAACAGCAGCAGCAGCAGCTATGCGTGCCCACAACTTGTTAACAGAAGCGGGTTTTTTCTGAATGACCGAGTAGATCTGTTTCCAGCTCTCCTGGCCTTTCTGGTCAAAATCAATTGGCTGGTCCCCAACCGATCTTTTTAACGCAGATTGATTATATATACGGGCGATTAAAAGACGTTCTTCCTCGCTGCAATTGCCAGAAAGGTACCGGTCAATTAGTTTTTCCGCTTCTAGTTTTTTGTTCATCATATACGCTGGTTATAGTAATGACACATCCCAGCCTATGTTGGGGGTATTGGAATTTGAAAATAAAAATTAGCTATTGCGCTTAAGTGATTTTTCTAACCTGGTATTACAATTTTTCTGACCCCATAATACACTTGTTTTTAATTTCAGAACAAGTACGTATCTTTGTTTTAAATACACGTATCATGACAACGAAATTAACATTGACGGTAGAAGAAGACGTTATAAAAAAGGCCAAGTCTTACGCAAAGCAAACAGGCAGAAGCTTATCTGAGTTGATTGAAAAGTATTTGGAAACATTGACAGAAGAACATCCGGAGTCCAGGCAGATTTCTCCTAAACTAAGAAGATTAGTAGGTTCGGTTAAGCTGCCCGCAGATTTTGATGAGAAAAAAGAACTGGGGGCCTATTTTGAAAACAAGCATTTATGAAGAATGTGTTTCTTCATACAAACATACTGATTGATCTTCTTGCAGACAGGCCTCCATTTAGTAAGTTTGCTATTGAAATCTTTGATTTGGCAGAAAAGAAGCAGTTCCGGCTCTTTACTTCTTCTCATTCTTATGCCACCACACATTACCTGTTAAAAAAACACATTGCTGAAAAGGAATTAAGAGGGTTACTTCATTCTTTATTGGATTTTATTGAATTGATTGCAATAGATACTCCCATGATTAAAAAAAGCCTGCTGTCCAGCCATAAGGATTTTGAGGATGCCGTTCAAATATTCGCTGCAAATTCAATTGCGGATATGGATTTTATCGTGACCAGGAACTTAAAAGATTTTAAAGACGCTGGAATCACTGTATTGGCGCCTGATACATTGATCCAATTCTTGTAGCGAGTGAATCGCCACCTTTGAGATAGATGTATCATCATCAATTCCTGTGCCTCATAATTTCCAGCAACAGCACAGATCCTCCAGCATACTTGTCCAGCTTAAACTTGATCACTTTAAGGGAGTTCGATATCTGCTTTTTAACGGTTTCTTCGGTGGTGCCCAGAATTGCGGCGATTTCCTTATTACTCAGAAAATCCTTTCTGCTCATTTCAAAGACCTGTTTCATTCTGGCTGGAAGCTGATTGATCTCTTTGTCGATCAATGTAATTAAGTCGCGGTCATCAATCTGTTTAACCAATCTCCCGTCCGATTCGGGCATAGCTTCTGCAAGCATGAGGACAAAATCGTCGTTGATTTTGTTCTTTCTGATGTAATTGATCACCCTGTTTCTGGTCATCATATATAAATAAGATTTCAGATTGCTGTTGATCTCAATGGTGGCAACTTTCGACCACAATGCAATAAAAAGATCCTGGATGATATCTTTTGCACCCTCTTCGTCCGCCAGCATTCTGTAGGCATGCAGGTAAAGGATGTGCCAGTATCTTCTATAGACTTCCGTAAATGCAAGCTGATTCTTGTCCTTTAACAAGGTCATCAGCTGATCATCGGAAAAAGCACTATAATCAATCATTATCAATTTTCCCCCTTGCAAAGGTACCTAAATTAAAATAATCAGGTTTGCAATTTTATTCGAACTAAGCTTAAACCAGTCCTCAGCCAGTTTAAAACAAAGATCCATATTGTGGCCATTTGTCTGTTTCGGCACAATACTTGCTATGCATCGGGCAGTACAAAAATTAAACAAACACATTATGATTATGAAAAAATTACTTTTTACTATTCTTGCTGCAGGCGCTTTATTTGTGGCAAATCCCGCTACTACAAAGGCTCAGGACTATAAAACCGCTGCAGGTTTAGGCATTGACTTTGGAAATGGTGCAACAATGGTGGGTCCGACAATTAAACATTTTTTCAATAAAAACAGTGCAATTAATGCGGATGTATTATTTGGTGGAAATTCTACCTTGATTCAAGGCTTCTATCAATATCATGATGATATTCAAGGTGCTGGTGGTTTAAAATGGTATTTAGGTTTTGGCCCGGGAGTTAACTTATACGACGGTGGTTCTACCTTTATGATCAGACCAATGGCCGGCTTGGATTTTAAAATCCCATCTGCTCCTATTGCTTTGAACTTTGACTGGAGACCAGCGATATCCTTTTTCGATAATGATACCGATTTTGAAGCGGGAAGATTCGGCTTAGGATTTAAATTTGTTTTTAAGTAACCAATGATGAAGCTGAAAAATCTACTTTTAACTTTTACAGCTGTTGTGGCGCTGTTTACATTGAACGCTACTTCTGCTAAGGCTCAGGGTTATGAGCACGCAATAGGTGGACGTTTCGGTAATGCTAACGGCATCAGTTTCAAAACGACATTGAATGAAGGCGCAATGCTTGAAGTGATCGGAAACTTTAGGAGTAATAGCGGTGCCAAATACACGAGCTTAACAGGTTTGTATGAAATCTATAACCCAATTAGCGAGGTGCAGGGGCTGAACTGGTTTTATGGCGCGGGTGCTTCAATTGGTTCTTACAAAGTGAAAGGCTACGGCAGCGATTTTTACCTTGCTGCCAATGGAGTTTTAGGCCTTGACTATAAATTTGAAGACGCACCGATCAACC
>CBFGNP010000006.1:0-18753 GCA_965650095.1 uncultured Pedobacter sp.
TGAAAGCGTCATTCTATCACTCACCCTGGTTGACCCGACTTCAATGGCAGCAAAATGAAAAAGCTGGACCCCCGCCCCAAGGTACTTTCAAACCCTACGCTGCCACCTTGCCGCTCTATAAATTCCTTGCACAACACCAGCCCTAAACCCACACCTCTTTCATTGTCTGTACCAAATTCCGGTTCAGACTTAATAGAAAAAATCATGTCCTTTTTATCCTGCGCAATACCATTCCCATTATCAGTGACGGTTATTTTACAATCGCCCAAAACGATCCGGGCATCGATGTTAACAAGCCCCCCATGTGAAGTAAATTTTACCGCATTACTGATCAGATTGCGTACCACCAGCTGAATCATATCCACATCAGCAATAACGATCAGTTGAGCCGGAATTTTATAGTTTAAGGATATACCTTTTTTCAATGCCTGCATTTTCTCCATTTCCAGTGTACCAAGTAACACGGAAAGGAGCTCTACTTCCACTAATCGTACTTGTGGGCCTTCCATTTGTGATTTTGACCAATTCAATAAGTTGGATAGCATTTCTACGGTATTATTGGTCGATTTGAGCAAGGCCTTTTCCAATGAAACGCGCTCTATGCCGTCCAGCTCGTTTCTATTCAGCAGTTCGAGGTAATCTTGTATGTTCATTAACGGAGTTCGCAGATCGTGGGAGATAATGGACATCAGTTTATTCTTTTCCATATTGCTTTGTTCCAACTGATCTTTTTGTAAAAGAATCTGCTCCTTGCTTTTTTCTACGGCTATTGCCTTCTGTTCGGCAGCTTTTCTCTCTTTATCATAGCTCCGCCTGATGAAATTGATAATGATGAAAATCGTCACAACCGGGATGGGAAATGCAGTAACACGGTCAACAAACTGTCCTTTGCCTGCAGTAAAAGGGTATCTTACCAGGGAAGGATAATAATACTCTACTATGTGCAGGATGACAAAACATAATAAATAAACAATCAGCCATTTCAAGTGCTGATTATAAGGTGAAATGGCAAATACCAATAACAGATAAGCGGGCCATATCAGGTCCGTAGAGCCATTGATGCCCGAATTAGTGAAATAATTGATTCCTAGAAGTATGACTCCTGTTAAACCGAATACCGTATTGTTGTGCGGTCTGCCATGAAACCTGGAATAATAGTACTGGTAAAAAAATATCAAGCCAAATATAAAAGCAGACAGAGAGCCGACGTAAAGGCCTGCATATAAGTTATAAGGAATATATGCAGCGACCAGAACTATTAAACCGATACTGATAGAATGAAATATCCGGCTTTCCAAAGGGAACTTTGACTCGTTGCCAGTTGGCTCAAACCAAAAAATATTTTTTCTTTTCAAAGCCTGGGCCCTGGGAATACTGAATTTGAATTTTGGCATGAATAAATTAAACAGCTTATATGGTCATTGTGCTTATTAAGATAGGAATAGCTAGTGAATTTAACACTATAATTCATCGATTAATTCATTGCGGTTTTTATTTCCCAATCGATCCGGACTGCAGCTTAATCTTTTCAGTTTTTAAGGTGCTGCCACTAACAGTCAGCCCGATTGCTCCGGCCTTTTTGGTCGACTGAACCAACACAACCAGCTTCCCGCTAAAAAGTTTCATGGTGGGCAATTCAAAACTTTCCAATGAAGTTGGGTCACCATTGCAGGCCGCTTTGTATACCCCCTCGCCGCTGACGCTAAATTTGAGTGGCAGCGCAGCCGTTGGACATGGATTTCCATCCTTATCCACAACTGAGACGGTAACAAAGGAGATGTCTTTACCATCAGCATTAATTTGCTGACGATCCGCTTCCAGAACAATTTTGTGGGGTTTACCTGCAGTCCGCACTTTTTCTTCTGCAACAGCGCGACCAGCGCTGTCATAAGCTGTCACGCTTAATGTTCCAGCTGCATATTTGACATCATCCCACATCAGCCTGTATCGGTTTTGAGGGGTGTCTTTATTTTTTTTCCGTACACCCCGACTCTTTCCGTTCAGGAATAACTCGGCACTTTCATAACTTGTATAGACGAAAACAGGTGTGGTTTGTCCTTCCCTACCCTCCCAGTTCCAATGGGGCAGGATATGGAGGGTAGGCTTTTCCTTATTCCAGCGACTGCGATACAGATAAAACCGGTCTTTAGCCAGACCTGCCAGGTCACAGATCCCAAAATAGGAACTTCGGGATGGCCAGTGTTGATCGTAGGGCGTAGGTTCTCCGAGGTAATCGAAACCGGTCCAGACAAACTCTCCGATTACCCATGGTTGATCATCCTGCAAGGCAAAATCATCATCAGGCAGGTTGGACCATGCGCAGCATTCCAGATCATACGATGAACACTGCAGGTCCGGGTACTGCTTGTCTTTACCCATGGCTACCGGAAATTTATAAATCCCTCTTGAACTTACAGTAGAAGCGGTCTCGGACCCCAGGATAAAGCCCTGCGGAAAAGCTTTATAGGCCTCAGGGTACAGATGAAGCCTATAGTTAAGACCAGGGACATCCAGCAAGGCGCCAAATCCCGATTGCATGGTGGCCTGTACCTGATCCATGCCAACAGTGACCGGCCTGGTCGGGTCTTCTCTGTGAAAGATATCCTGTAACCATTTGGCCCGTTTTACGCCTTCGGCACCCCGTTGATCCGGAACTTCATTTCCGGCACTCCACATGACAATACAGGGATGATTGCGGTTTGCCCGAACAAGGTTAACCACATCTTTTTCGGCATCTGTATCAAAATAGAGGTGGTAGCCATTTTCGACTTTTGGCTTCGCCCACTCATCGAAACTTTCTGCAAGGAACATCAGGCCCATCTCATCGCATAGTTCCAGCTGTTCCGGCGATGGCATATTATGTGAACTCCGGATCGCGTCGCAGCCCATATCTTTTAAGATGGTTAACTGCCGGCGAAGCGCGGCCGTATTGATCGCTGCCCCGAGCGGGCCAAGATCATGGTGCAAACAAACCCCTTTAAATTTACGTACCTGTCCGTTGAGGCTAAATCCTTTATTGGCCTCATAGCGGATCTCCCGTATGCCGAAGCGTGTTTTCACTTCGTCTTTCAGTACATTACCGGCATAAACTTTAGAAACAGCGGTATATAAATACGGCCTTTCAGGACTCCACAGTTTCGGATCTGCTACCGCGATATGCTGTTCAAATTCCTGACCGAATCGCTGATCTGTACGTCCTAAAGCAACCTCTTTACCCTGATTATCGAGTATTTGCGTCACCAAACGTAAGTTGTCACCAGTCACCCTGGTTTTGATATTTACTTTTGCGAATTTCGCGTCAACCACTGGAGTGGTGATGAAAATGCCCCATTGGTCAATGCTTTGCTCATCTTTTACGATTAGATGCACATTACGGTAAAGTCCGGCCCCGGGATACCAGCGCGAAGATTTTGGCCGGTTGGATAAATGTACAGCTAAAGTATTCATTTCACCAGGCAGCGCCTGTCCGGTCACATCCAGATAAAAGCTATTGTATCCATAATTCCATTGTCCAGCCAGCTTCCCATTGAGAAACACACGTGGTTCGCTCATCGCTCCATCGAATACCAGCAAAGTACGCTGACCTTTTTTTAAAGCAGGAATTTTTAAGGTCTTCCGGTACCAGCCTTCCCCGGTGTAAGGGAGTGCCCCGGTCCTACCCGTTTTTTCCGTAGCCTTTGTCTCGCCGTTTTGCGTGATGGCCACCACTTGCTTGTCAATTTCTTTGTCGAAAGGGCCCGAGATGGCCCAGTCGTGCGGAACACTTACGATTTTCCAGGCGCGGTCGTTGTATTCTTTTGCGAAGGCATGTTCATTTTTACCTTTGTAGAATTTCCAGTTGTCTGTCAGCGAAATCTCTATACGGTTTTGACCGTAAGCGGAGAGTATGACAAAAAAAGAGGCAATCAGGAGTTTCAACCGGGCTCCGTTAAAGGTATTTTTTATGAGGTTCATATGTGATTTAACCTATTGGTCTAATCCAACAAATAACTGATATTTCTAAACGTTTTCCAAATTGTGGCACCCGGCCTCTCCGGCAATTTCACATCGAAAGCGACAAAAGGGCCCACCTCAGCACAATTACAACAGGATAAGACTGAATTTAAACGAGATGAGCCCGATATACAACCGGGCTCATCTTTAAAACTACTATTTGATTTCGTTTAAACCTGGGCGTCCAGGTTCAACATTACGATATATCTATAAAGGGTCAAGGCCTTCAAAATTATATCATCATTTGAGACTAGTTGCCGGCCGGTGCTGCATAGCGGTCGAAGTGTTTAACTTGAAAACCTGATTTAATCAGCCCGGGAACAAACTGCTCTGATTTACCGACGATAACGATTCTGGCATTATCGTGATTGAAATATTTTTTGCTGACGCGAAGGATATCATCCGCAGTAACGGCATTCAGCTTCTGAAGATAAGTCCGGTAAAAATCTTTTGGCAGGTTATTGATCAGGATATTGCTGGCAAAACCCGCAGCACGGCCAGGATTTTCCAGACCCAGCGCAAAAGAGCCATTATATAAGTTTTTTGCATCCTCAAGTATCTGAGGACTAACTTTTTCGGTACGCATGATATTAATCTCCTTTAAAAATTCAACCACAGCGCTATCCACTTTTTCATTTCTTACCGAAGCCGAAGCACTGAAAGTCGATTGCAGACGTCCAGAGCCCGTTTTGGAATAAGCTCCGTAAGTAAAGCCATGTTTTTCCCGCAGGTTTCTAAAAAGTTTCGCATCCGCACCACCACCCAGAATTTGATTGGCCAGCAATACAGCATGGAAATCCGGACTACTCATTGGCAGATCTATAAGATTGGTAACCGTGATCTCCGACTGAACCGCATTTGGTACATTCACCACATCTACTTCTGTTTTAACGGGGTTACTGACTTTAGCCAAAACAGGAAAAGTGAGCACAGTACCCTTCCAGTCGCCAAATGCTTTTACAGCCAGCGCTTTGGCTGCTTCAGGCTTAATATCTCCAACAAAGGTCAGGTAACCTCTGGAAGGAGTAACATATCTTTTATATGCAGCCTTGACATCATCCAGCGTGATCCCATTGATACTTTGCTCGGTTGAAAATTCTCCGAAAGGATGGTTCAGCCCGAATAAAAGCGCATTAACCACACGTCCGGAAATAGCAGTAGCACTTCGCTCACTGGATTTTAAATTCGTGAGGCTTTGTGACTTTAGTTTATCAAATGAGGACTGAGGAAATGAAGGTTTCCTTAGGGCTTCGGCCATTAACAGAAATGCGTCACCAAAGTAACGGGTCAGCGCAGATGCTTGTCCCCCGCCCGCGGAAACGCCTACTTCTGCACCCATCTGATCAACGGCTTCATCAAACTGCGCCTTTGTTTTTGTAAGGGTACCCTCATTGAGCATACCGCCCAGTAACCCAATAACTCCGGCTTTTTCGCCTTCGGTGATCGGACCTGCGTCGATACTGTAACTCGCGGAAACCTTAGGTAATTTATGGTTTTCAACCACCAGAACAGTGATGCCGTTCGGTAATTTATAGATCACCGGATCAGCAAATGTAATGGTAGGTGCAGGCCCTGGTTTTGGTTTCTTGCTCCTGTCTAGTTTCTGTGCTGCTGCACCCTGAATGAACAAGGCAGCTATAACAAATATAAATATCTTCTTCATGTCTATTTCTTTGGCAGGTAATAAAGTACTACACGCTGATCCTTATTGAGGTATTTCCTGGCTACATCCCTGATTTCCTCAGGAGTGATTGATTTGATCAGCGTAAGCTGTTCATTCAGGTCATTCGTATTCTTATTGTGAAAAGTATAGCCATTGGCAAGATTTTCAGCCAGGCCGATCATTTTTGTATTCGCACTTACATAGGCATTCTCAAATTGGTTTTGCAGCTTTTTAAACTCAGAAGCACTGATCAGGTCAGTCTGCAAACGAACAACCTCAGCGTCTATGTCTGTCAAAAGATCATTTAATGGTGTATTGTTATTGGGTAATGCCAGGGTAATGTAGGCACCATAATCTTCCAGTGTATAATTAAATGCCGAGACCTGCAACGCAGTCTTTTTTTGATCCACCATTTTTGTGCTCAGCCTGGAGCTTCCTCCGCCAGACAAAATTGTACTGACCATTTCAAGTACTTTATTGTCACGGCTTTTCATTCCCGGAACGCGGTAGGCAGCAAATATTGCAGGAATTTGAATATTGGCATCATAAACGGTGTCCACAATTTGCCTGGCAACCGGTTTTAAGGTGAAAGTACCCTTAGCTACAGGTGCGCCTTTTGGCACTTCGTTAAAATATCTGGCGACCAGGGTTTTGGTTTTTTCGATGTCCAGGTCTCCGGCAATGGTCAGAACGGCGTTATTGGGCGCATAGTATTTTTTAAAGAAAGCAATGAATTCTTCGAGTTTTGCGGCATCCAGGTGCTCCATAGAGCCAATTGGCTGCCAGCTGTAGGGATGCCCTTCAAACAAATGGCTGAAGATGTTGTCAGCAAACTTACCATAGGGCTTGTTGTCAATACGCATGCGTTTTTCTTCCTTAACCACCTCGTTTTGAGTCTTAACACCTGCATTGTCAATTTTTGGGTGTAGCATCCGCTCACTTTCCAGCCATAGCCCGAGTTCCAGCTGATTTGAAGGGAAAACCTCGTAGTAAAAAGTTCTGTCCTGAGAAGTATTGGCATTGTTCTGTCCACCATTACTGCTAACGATCTTCATAAAGTCACCCCGCTTCATATTGTCACTTCCTTCGAACAAAAGGTGTTCAAAAAAATGGGCAAAGCCGGTTCTTTCCGGATTTTCATCTTTGGAACCCACATGATACATCACGGAGACCGCAACAACCGGAGCCGTCTTATCCTGATGAAGAATTACATGCAGGCCGTTATCCAGGTCATATTCGGTAAATTTAACCTGCTGCCCCTTGCTTGCAAGGAATATTCCCGAAAGCGCTAGTGTTATTAAAAATTTATATTTCATATTCAATTTTATGCAACTTCGCAAAAAAAGTCAGGACGGCATCCACCAGTCCTGAACTAATTATTAACTACCTATTTTCGTTTTCTTATGAATAGGATCTTTATTTCCCCATGAGGCTGCTAAGCCCGTTAAGGTGTCATGCATTGCTTTTGCATCAATGCGACACCGGGGATTATTTTACCGGAATAGAAAATTCCACTGTTTCCGGTGGAAGACATTGAGAATCATCGCAAACCATATATTCCAATGTACCCTTAACAGTAGCATTCGTACCCGTAAGTTTTACTTTTTGCTGGAAAATAACTGATTTTTCAAAATAGCTGACATTCATATCAAAAGACTTTTCGAATTTGACGATTGCTTTTGGTTCAATGGTTTTGCCAACTGGTTTGTAAGCTTTTGAAGCGGCGAACTGGAAACTTGTTTTTACAGGGCCACCATCAGCCATATTTTGTGAGTAAAGATGCCATCCATCCTCAATGGTCGCTTTGAGGTACAAGGTAGCTTCTGTTTTTGAATTTTTTTTGGCCGCATAACTCCACTTCACAGGCTTTAAAATCTGACTGCTTGCAGAAATGCTAAATAGCAACGCGACAGTAAATAAGAATAAGTTTTTCATCAGTATATATTTGACTTTTAATTGTTATGAAGCTATCATAAGCATATTTTTCACTAGCATCTATTTAATGTTTTGTGTTCAAGAGCTCGCAAGCTCGGTTCATTGCTGTTTGTAAGCGGTATGCTTATGATGGTTTCATTAGTTCGTTTTATTTAAACAAAACAACGATATATCATTTCTTATATCAAGGTTTTATATCATTTTCTATAAAATAATCAGTTTTTTTGGTTTTTGTTATCTTTTTATTCAGTTTTGAGTTTGTTTAACAAAAACAATTGATTAATTTTTCATTTCAGATTTTAAAATCGATTATTATGTCTACAGGTCTAGATCAAACTGATATCAGGATATTGCAGATCTTACAAAAAGATGCGGCACTAAGTAACGAAGCAATTGCTACCAAAGTGAATAAATCTATTGCTACGATCCACGCGCGGATAAAACGATTGAAAGAAAATGGGTATATTAAACGAATTGTCGCCATACTTGATAACCGCAAGATAGACAGAAGCCAGATCGCATTTTCACAAGTCTACTTGAAGTCTCATACTAAAGAGAGCTTAAAGGAATTCAAGGATGAAGTTTCAAAATTCGATGAAGTGATGGAATGCTTTCAAATGACCGGAACCTTCGATTTTATTCTCAGGATCGCCACACGGAACATGGATCATTACAATTTGTTTTACAACGAGAAACTGGCAACTCTATCCAATATCAGCACGATTCAGACCTCATTCGTGATGTCCGAGATCAAAAGTGATACCGCATATCCGATGTAAATCCCTTTTACATAAACATTCTTAATGGAGCAGGCCCTTGCCCAACCTAGACCTATGCCAGCAAAATTGATTTCTCAAAAAATTGTTTGTATTAAATCTAAATAAGAATACCTTTGCCGGCAGTTATAATCTTTATACAATTAATGATATGCCAGATTCCCGAAACCAATCTTCTTTATTAACAAATAAATATAAATTATTGCTGATTTTATCAGTCTTCCTGCTTATTATGGGCCCTATTGTCTCATTCGGACAAAACGCCCAGAGTTCAAAGGCTTCGTTATCAGGTACGGTCAATGATACAGAAGGCCAGCCGCTGAAATATGCAACTGTTGCTGTGAGCGGCGGTAAAAGGATTTCGACCGACAAGCTGGGCAGATTTTTGATCCAGGATCTCTCTGCCGGCGCTCATCGGATCAGTGTCAGCCTGGTCGGTTATCAGACCGCAACCAAAGAAGTAACCCTTACTGCTGATACCACCATTGAGGTTTCCTTTGTGCTCCAAACGGGGAATGCACTTTCTGAGGTCGTTGTTACGGCCGGTAGAAAACCAGAGAGTCTGAAAGATGTTCCTTCCTCAGTTACGATTCTTACCGCAGGGGATGTTAAGGAACAACTAAATGTTAATCCATCGGTTGCCGCCATCCTTGGAAATACTGTTCCCGGATTGGGAACCTCCAATAATAAGGCGACCAATTCCGGACAGACGCTGCGCGGCCGTCAGGTATTGGTACTGATTGATGGCATTCCCCAGTCTACGCCGCTTATGAACGGAAGTCGTGACATCCGGACACTTGATCCGGCGGCCATTGAACGCGTCGAAGTCATTAAGGGTGCAACTTCTATTTATGGTAATGGATCTGCAGGGGGGATCATCAACTTCATTACTAAAAAACCAACTGCAGATAGAACGTTCAGCGGCACGACCAGCATCGGGCTAAATGGCAACCTGGTAAATCCGTCAAACACGGGGGGATACCGGTTTTCACAGACTTTCTCGGGAACGCTAAATAAGTTTTCCTATGTCGTTAATGGCACTTACAACTATACCGGAGTACTAAAAGACGCTAAAGGAAATGTAAACGCCCAGGATGATGGACTTGGGGAGAACTCACTTTATAATACCTTCGTTAAACTGGCTTACAAGCCCAATGAGCATAGCGAAATTATCGCTTCATATAACCTGTTCAGAAGCGTACAAAGCAGCGACTATATCAATATAACGGGTAAGTATGGCGAAAAGCCTGCTATCGGTCAAAAAGGTGATGACCGGGGAGAAGCTGCCGGGACACCCTATAACCACAACGCTCTGGTTTCCTATCATAATGACGCCCTGCCCTTGGCCAGCTCCATGGATGTTTCGGCTTATTACAATAGCTTTATTTCTATGAACAGGTATGTAGAGAAGGCAACAGCCTGGTATGGCCCCGGTCAGACGAAAATACAGTCGTTCAAAAAGGGTGTTCGCCTGACATTGAATACCCCATGGAAGATGGGTAACCTTGGCGATGGAGAACTGACTTACGGACTCGACCTGCTGAACGACAGAACCAATCAGGTTCTTACAGATGGCCGGGTATATATCCCGGACATGAACATGCTCAATCTTGCGCCGTATGCTCAGATGAAATTAGACCTAATGAGCAATTTTGTATTGAAAGCTGGGGTCCGTTATGAAAATGCCCGCGTTAAAGTGCAGGATTTCAAAACTATTGCTACCGGCCCGAACGACGAAGGCAGCATTGCCGTCAGCGGCGGTAAAATTCCTTATCACGCCACTACCTTTAACGCCGGGCTGCGATACAATAAGTATGACATCTTTAATCCGTTTGTGAGTTTTTCTCAGGGATTTGCGATCAACGAACTTGGCCGTATATTGAGAAGGGCGACCAGCAATACCCTGGAAAGCATTGCCACCGATCCTATTATTACCAATAATTATGAAGCGGGTTTCAGCAGCAGGCTCGGCATTGTCAATTTAACCGCAGCTTATTACATCAGCACATCAAAACTGGGTGCCAACCTGGTTGATATTGATGGCTATCTTGTACCTCAGCGCGAGCCGGAACGGATACATGGTTACGAGATTTCAGCAGATGTTTACTTTAACCCGACATGGACACTGGGGGGCAGTTATTCCTTTGTAGAAGGTAAAGCAGAGCAGGCAAGCGGTACGAAAGTATATATGAACGGATTGCGCATCGCACCGCCGAAAGCAACCGCTTACCTCGGCTACCGTCCTTTAAGCGCGCTTGATGTGAAACTATATTGGGTATATACCGAAGGCCGTGATCGTTTTGACGTTCGTGCTAATGGTTTGTATGCCAATAGCGAGGGTCCGGTGAAACCTGTGAGTCTTTTCAACCTCTCTGCCGGTTACAGGATTAACAGTAAGTGGTCGGCCGGACTTGGTATAGAGAACCTGCTGAATAGTTCTTACTATCCTGTAGTAAGCCAATACCGTGGTATTGACGCAGAGTATGTACGTGGCAATGGGGCGACAATGAGCTTAAATCTTTCTTATAACTTTTAATAATGCTGCGGAAAATATTTTTCTGGCTGCATAAATGGCTGGGCCTGATCACAGGCCTGGTCGTTTTGATTGTTGCGCTAACCGGTTGTATAAATGTATTTTCGGATGAACTGAAGGAATATTTTTATCATAACCGATATTATGTCGAACCAGAGACTAACCGTAATACTTTAAATTTCAGTGAAATGCGTGCTCAGGCGCAGAAGGCCCTCGGCCCCGGGATCAAGATCACACGCTGCGAGATCTATCCGGCTAAAGGCCATACCTGGATCTTCCGTGCTTCGCAGACGGATAAGAAAGGCATTGGGTACTGGAACTATTACAAATATTATTACAGGGTCTACATCAACCCTTACAATGGAAAAGTAGTACATGTGGAAGACACGCGAAACGAGTTCTTTCAACTGGTGCTAAGCCTCCATATGAACCTGCTGTTGGGTGATACGGTGGGTGGCATGGTGACGGGAATTTCGGCATTATGTTTTTTTGTTTTACTGCTGAGCGGCCTTATATTATGGTTTCCCCGGAAATGGAAAGCAAAAGCCTTCAAAAAAGGACTTGCATTTAAGCGCAGGGCCGGGATAAAACGGCTGCTCTATGATTTGCACAATGTATCCGGCTTTTACGTTCTGGTTCCTGCTACCCTGATTTGTGTAACAGGCCTGGTCTTCGCCTTTCCCTGGGCTGACCAGAGTGTTCAGTTCCTGGCTAATGGCGGAAAAAAAGTTGAAAAGCGGGTTATTCCCTTATCTACACCCAATGAGACTTACCATCCTCAGTCGACCGACAGTGCCATTACTCATCTTCTTCACGTGCATCCTCAAGCTGATGTTTTATCGATCCGCTTCAGGGAAAAAAACACAGATCCGATGGATGTTCAGGTACGGCTTGCCAAAAATCGCACACATGTGTTCGAATGGTATTATTTTGATCGTAACAATGGCAAACTGCTGATGCGGTATGGAGATAAAGACGTACAGGGAGGCGAAAAATTCAGAACGATGAACTATGATCTGCATACCGGAGCCTTTGCCGGGATCCCGACCAAACTGCTTGCTTTCTTTGTTTCATTGATCTGTGCGGCTATGCCGGTCACCGGATTTCTACTCTGGTACAACAAGGGAAAGAAAAAGAAAAATAAGAAACAGAGACGTAATCACTCATCCGTCGGGGGTCAGGACATAAAGAACCGCAATAAAAGTCTTTTAAATTAGCATCAGGCTTCACAACTGCCAGCTACCTGAGACCTATATTCCAGGTAGCTATAAGAGACAACCTCATAGGTGTTTACACCTTCCAGGTACGTTGCAGGTACCTGCTTGTGCTAAGCCTCAGTACTACCTGTAGTGGGGAATTTCCTGAAGATCAGACTGTAATTGAAACTTCAGGTATGCCAGTGGTGTTTGTCCGGTATAGGCTTTAAAATCTTTTAGAAAGTGGTTCGAATCGTAGTATCCGTTTGATATGGCGATTCGCATCAAATCAACCTTCTTACTTCCAACCAACTCAAGGTAGGCGTTAATAAAGCGCTGCAGCTGAATGTATTCTTTGGGCAAGAGTCCGATATGCTGTATAAAACTTCTTTCCAGCCACTTATAGTTTACGCCAGCATCATCGGTCACTTTTCGCACCGTGCTTTTCCCTTTTACTTTGTGGATATAATCCAATGTTTTATGTAAGATTTCAGGAGTGTTCATCTCCTTAAAAGAATGCTGAACGTAGGTTCCGACAAAAGCTATCTTTTCTTCGATGGAATTACACTGAAAAAATTCTACTATGTTGAAGTCATTGTTCTTAGCGATATTTTCAAACGGGCTAACCGGACGGTATCGGAAATATTGAGCGTCCAACCCAAACAGCTGATAGAAAGCACCTGGATGAAAACGAACTATAAAAACCTGCTCTATATGGTTATTGTATTTTACATAAACATTCTTAATGGAGCCGGCACTTGCCCATACCCCTTTAATTTCGAAGGCATCATTTTCCCCGGTTACCGTTATTTTGTCTTCGCAACTTTGTAAAAATACAAGCACGGGAAAGCCATCATTGAAAATAAGGTCTTTATTATTCTTTGGGTCTCTCGAGAAAACGTAAAATCCCTCAATAACAGGCTCAACCGCTTTTGAAGGACTTACTCTATATCCGTCCTCATTAAATTCTCCTAGCTGTATCTTTTTCAGATAATTTATTGGCATGTCACAAATTTACCGAAAATGTTAAGCGCCAGCGCATCATCCCATGTCTAATATTTACTATGAGTACAGTTTAAATACACCTAGCTTTGTACAGAACTGACGAAATTATTTTATGGTTGTAAAAACGGAAGAGGAACTGCAAGGTATGAAGCGGGTGAGCGAGGCTGTTGCGCTTACCTTGCGAAAAATGAGCGATTATACCGAGATCGGCATGTCCACGAAAGATATAGACGAATACGGCAGACAATTATTAGAGTCCCTTGGTGCAAAGTCTGCCCCCTTTGAAACGTATGATTTCCCCGGTTATAGCTGCATTAGCGTCAACAAAGAGTTTGCTCATGGCGTTCCTTCAAACAAAGTCAAGCTTAAAAATGGAGACCTCATTAACATTGATGTATCCGCAGAACTTGACGGCTTTTGGTCGGATAATGGATGCTCCTTTGTTGTTGGAGAAGATATTCAAGGGGTACAGCATTTGGTAGATACTTCAAAACAGATATTACTTGATGCGATTGCTCAAATTAGCGGGGGAATACGAATTGCTGATATTGGAAAACTGATAGAGAGCAGAGCCAAAAAAGCAGGTTATACAGTGATCCGCGATTTAGGTGGTCATGGGGTTGGACGAAGTTTACATGAAGCACCTGAGGCGATCATGAATTATTACGACCGTTATGATACCCTGCGGCGATTTAGAAAAGACTCTGTTGTTGCTATTGAAACATTTATCTCCACCAGGTCCACTTCCATTGAAACGGCCTCAGATGGCTGGGCTTTTACAGGTAGTAAAGGCGGATTTGTTGCCCAACATGAGCACACGATATTGATCACGTCCAACAAACCAATAATCCTGACCGCAGCGAATGGAATATAACCGATGGGTATATTCCTCCCGCTATTCGGGTGTGAAGAAAGGATGAAGGTGTGGTGAAAACAAAACAAAATCGTGTTAAGTTGTATTAGATCAATATGCTTCATACAAAATATCAGATCAAATTTTCGTTCATCCTGCTTCTCGCCGCTGTTTTTACCGCTCAATCGTGTAAAAAAAGTAAATCGGAGATTGGTCAGGAACTTTTTAAAGAGACCAGGAACAAAGTATTTAAAAAGGTGGAGAACGATGCTTTTGCCCGCGTGTTCCAACAAATGCTGAGCGACAAGAAATCCGGCCTTGGCAATCCAAAACTCATCACGGCCTTTTATGAAGGCAATGATTATGAGCCGGTATTGTTGATGCAGCACCTGCCTGATACGGGATTGAAAGCACTTGCAGATCGGTTGAACAAAGCAGGTATACACGGCCTTTCGCCCGAAATGTTCAATGCTGCATCTTTCAGCGGATTACTTGGAAAAATCTATGACAAGAAAGCCGTTAAAACTGTGGAAGAAGCTTATAAAGTGATCGCCGAACTTGAACTGACCGCTGCCAATTCGCTGATCGATTACAGCAATGCGCTGCAATTTGGTGTGATCAGTCCGAGGAAAATCTATGCACAATACTATACAAAAACCAAGCGGCCCGACAGTGCAGCCATGGTATCGTTGTTTGCCATCAAAGACCTCAAAGTTTATCTGGACAGTATTCAGCCAAAAAGTAAGTCTTACCTGACTTTGCAAAAAGCATTGGCAGAAGGCCTGACCGCGCCGGGCATGACTAAACAGGAAACCGTCCGTGTTCTGCAGGTGAACCTGGAACGGCTAAGATGGAAAAACAGAAATAATGATCAGAAACTGGTTTTGGTCAACATTCCTGATTATAGGCTCGATGTGATTGAAAACGGTAAGTCGGTACTGAACATGAAGGTCTGTGTAGGAGAAGGAAGAGAGGTGAAGGCGACGGATCTGAGGGAATATGACGAGAACGACTTAAAAAAGGACAGGCCTTTCAACCGGGAAACACCTCAACTCGGGAGTATGATCCATAGTGTACAGGTGAACCCGGTCTGGAATATACCGGAAAGCATCGCTACTAAGGAAATCACCAAATATGCCGCTGAGGACCGGTATTACCTGGCCAATAACAATATTGATGTATACCTGGATGGTAAGCTGGTAGAAGATCCGGAAACCATAGACTGGAGTTCTCCAGATGCAGGCAAGGCCTACACTTTTAAACAGCGGCCAGGCGATGAAAATGCGCTGGGCAAGATCAAGTTCCTATTTAACAATGAAAGTTCGGTCTATCTGCATGATACGCCGGCAAAGGAGGCATTTAAACAACCCGTAAGAGCGATTAGCCATGGTTGTGTCCGGGTGGAAAAACCGCTCGAGTTGGCCCGTCAGCTTTTTGGAGAAGGTGATAAGTTGGAGCTCATCAAAAAGGAAATGGCGCTAACCGGTACACCAAAGGCCAGGGATATTGCATTGCCGGAAAAGGTGGCGGTATACCTGACTTATTTTACCTGTTGGGCAGATGAACAGGGTGCATTACAGTTCAGAAAGGACATTTATGGACAGGATGTTGTGCTGTATTCCTATCTGGAAAAGATAAAGGGAGGATAACCCCCTTATATATCTAAAGAACTCGGAGCTTCAGCAACAGCTTGCTGCGCAAGATCTCCTGCTTCTGTGCTGTGAGCTAATGCGGCCGCCATGTGTTCATCCAGATATCTGGAGTTGTAATCCTGCGTACTTGAATTGATGAACAGGACTGTTTTGCCCCCTATGGTATTGATGACCTTATCGGCGAGCTCGGGCGCCACCGCAGGGCATCCCTGGCTACGTCCCAACCTGCCCAGTGCATTTATAGTACCCTGACTCACATAATCCGCTCCATGGACGACAATAGATCTTTTACGTGCATTATCGTTGAAACCATCGTCCATACCGTCCAGTTTCAGTGACCGCCCATGCTGTCCGTTGTAAATTTCCCCGGTCAGATAAAAACCGATACTACTCTGGAAGGAATCATTAGTGTTAGAGAACCTTATCGCTTTATCCCCCCCGCTACGTTGTCCGTGGGCTACCCAGGTGTTTAGCAGCAATTCTTTTTTATCAAGATCAACGATCCATAAACGTTTTTTTGTACTGTTCATGTCCATATCTGCGATAGTCAGCACAGATTTTTCCGCATTGACCTTACCGGAATTCTTCAGGTTAAGAAAGCCCGTTACTGCTTTTTCAAAAACATCCATGCTCAGGCCGCTCTGCGCCAGATGGGCACTGTCATAAATTTTTTTGAGATAATTGTTATATAATGTGGTTTCTGATAAAATCACCGTTTGCTTCGTATTTTTTGTGGCCGCCGACCGGCTCATCATATTAGGCGCCCAGCCGATTATGGTAAAGGCAAATGAAACTAAGATTAATCCTGCTATTCCTAAAATGTATCTTCTCATCCTATTTGGTTAAAGCGTTCCGCTATGAATAATTACGTTAATTTATTGGGTTTAGTATCTCCTCACCCATCTTTGTTTAACTGTTTGAATTAAAACTTCTACAAAGATAACCAAACACAGCCGGTTAAAAAGCTCATTTCTAATCTATTACTTAAAAATGACTTAAAAGATGTGGATTTCGGCTTAATTCTCCATTGGCGGAAGCTAAATCACTGGCTCTCTCAAAATTGTCCTAAGCTTATCAGGCGAAGTTTTGCGGAAGTCACTCAAATAAATTTCATGATGCAAGCCATCTCTGCCAAAACCATGTGCATCAATAAATTGCTTTAAAATCACAAGAGTCTCATATTCCCGATCAAACGGCCCGATATGCAACATTTGCACAACTTTTTTAGCTGGTAAAGCGAATGCCTCGACCTTCCGCAAATGCGAGATGTTCTTTTTACACATCAAATCCTGCTTGACCGCTTCAAAAATCGTATGATCCACAAATTCCGGTAACCTTAGCAAAAGCCGGTAATTCCACTCAGACCTTGGTATTTTGCCAGGAGCTTCTTCCATCGAAATCTGACTGTACTTACTTTCATCAAAACTCCACAACGCTTCCAGTTTGGGTACCACAAAATCCTGACGTCCCGCTTTACAGCGAAACTTAATGCCATAGGCAACCGGATATAGTGACTGTAAATGTTCTGCGAACGATGGGCCTGAAGGATCACCCTTGCCTGCAATCGAAAGATATTGCGCCGCCTCGACCTCTAAAATTTCCGGTTCCGCCTTAGCAGCGTAATAGGATTTGTGTTGTTTTGTTAAATCTAGTTTATACATCTCAGAGAAATTACGGCGTTAAAATAAGGTTCCTTACTGACAACCCTATGTCAGCATGATTTCCAGGCTGCAAAAAAAACTGTTAGTTCTCAAACGGGAGTTCCTTGTACCGGGCATTGTCAGGTTGGAGGTTGCCGCACCGTAAAAATTCCAGAAGCACATTCAGTTGCGTAAATAAATACCAAAAAACTTACCCTGACGCCCGACACAAGATTACCACTTTCCCGGAAATCCGTTTCTACCGAGGAAAAATAAGCCGCAATCCCAGTGCAAAATTCCGGTACCCGTCTTTTACCGATAATCGATTATTCGCTGTCTTCGTTTTTAATTCCTTTAAGCAGCGCGTAGACCGCCATGGCATAATGAAAATGAGGCATATACCAAAAAGGGGGAAGACCGGGCTTTCCGGAACTCCCGCTTTTTGCGGTAAACGCTGAATCACACTTAAGACTTATCTTGCCAGTGCATATTTAAATAGCATGCACGCTTCGAATCACTCAAAAGTGAGGGGTTTTGACTTAGGCGCTTCGGGTCAAATGGTATAAAATCCTGCCCCAGGCATACCCGCTGCGGAAAATCCGGATTCGACAACGCAAATTTTCCAATAGCAAAGTAGTCAGCAAGGTCATGATCGAGCAGGGATTGCGAGAGCTTTACATCATGTAACCTGCCATTTGCAATAACAGGACAAGCTAAGATTTCCCTGGCCAAACCTGTGAGGCTGGAACCATCTTCATATTGGCACTCATTTTCCCAGCCAAAATGTTCGGCCGCCACATGCAGATAACTGATATCCCAGTCACGGATGTGATTTAAAATTGCCTTTGCCATCTCAGTTCCATTCTCCCAGCGATAACTAAGATTGTTCACTTTTCCTTCCGATATTCGAAGCCCTATGATAAAACCTTCAGGGACCTTCTTTTTTATCGTGCTTAAAATTTCAAAGATAATTCGTAAACGATTTTCTACATTTCCACCGTATTCATCAGTCCGGGTGTTCAGGTACGGAGTGATAAACTGGTCGAGCAGGTAACCATTGGCAGCATGCAACTCAATGCCATCAAAACCAGCGTCGTGAGCTTTCTCTGCCGCGTTACTAAATCCCCTTATCACCTCATCAATATCCTTCCTGGTCAATTCCTCCGGGGCGGGAAAAAGGCCCGCTCCACCCCCGTAATTGGCCATCTTTTCTCCTTTGGGCATAATTCGTGACGGCGCCTTGGTCCGGTCATAGACCTGAGAAATGGCTCCGGCATGCATTAATTGAGCTATGAAAATGCTTGGAGATTGATGCACGCTACCAGTGATTTCCTTCCAGGCCAGCAAATGTTCATCATTTGTTAAGCCAGGCTGATTGGGATATGCCTTAGAATATAAATCGTCTGTATAAATTCCTTCTGTGATGATTCCGGCAAAACCTCCCTGAGCAAAAGCAGTATAATATTCAAGCATTTCCAAAGTGGGTACTCCCGAAGGAGTAGCACTC
>CBFGNP010000007.1:0-18715 GCA_965650095.1 uncultured Pedobacter sp.
AATTGGTCAAAAGAATAAAAGAGGCCTCTATAAACGACCTCAAATCATTGAGCGGGGCATATATTCACGGGTTCACGAAGGTAACTCCCAGGCATTATGAATTAACGGAGAAAAACTTCGACTTATTTGAACATGATATTGTAGAAGACGAGGCCGACGCAAAACAACGTCTGGCAAAAGGCGAGATTCTTTATACTTTTTACGAAGACTCCACCGATCCTGTTATCTTAAATACCATGCGCGAAGTAAATGACGTTGGGTATGGTAATTTATGGGCCGCAACAGAGAAACAGAAACTTCAAAAAACTAGTAGTTTTGATTACTTCCGCGAAAAAGAACTGGGTCACGATGTAGATGAAGAAAGACAAACACTCAAAGAAATTGATAAATTGTTGAATGATCCTGAAATTAGCGATGATGAGGTCAGTGACCTGGAAGAATTAAGGGATTCAATAAGACAATCAATTAAAGAAGCTCGACAACTATACAAGGAATATTCTAAGGAAAAAAAGAAACTTGATAAAATCAGTCAGGCTAAGGATCTGGAGGGGTTTACTTTTGAAGAACTAGTAGAAGCTGCTAGGTTTGCAGACAAGCATGGTGTAAAGGGCGCTAAATTAAGGCTTGCGGTTTATCTGAATAACGAAGGGGTTGAGAGATTAAGAAAAATTGACCCTGAAATTGAGAAAAAAGCGAACTCTAAAGATATGAGTAAACTGAACGTTTGGATGAAGGTTTTATCCAATGTTTCCGAGCATTTCCCCCCACTCCAATCTTTACATAGAATATTCGAGGAAAAGTATCAAAAGCAGATTCAGGAGCAAAACAAGCTGAAAGAGAAACATGAAAGGCTTGGTAAAGCGGTTATTCGTGAAACCAATAGAGGACTTGGACTAATATCGGACTTATTCAGTTCGGATTCGGCCAAATACTTTAACTATCTTGACGACGGAGGAAAACTAAGAACCAATACCACCGGACTGACAAAGGCACAGAGAGAATATTTAGAGTTTGTGCGGGATTTGGTAAAGAACAGGAACGAGATCGTGGACGAAGACGGGAATATCCTTGACAACACACTAATTAAAATTGACAAAGGTTTCTGGGAGACTTTAAAATCTGACGGGTATAAAGAGGCGTTCCTTGCCCTGCTTCCAAAACCTTCTGAAAATAAAATTAATCAACTTGGAGCGTTAACATCAAGGTTTGACCATCCTTATAAAGGAAAGTCTTACTCAAAAGATTTTTACAAGGCCACAAATATTTTTATAGAGGACATTACCCATGTAAAATACATGAGGGATTTTGTTCCTGTGGTAGATGGCATTCAGCAATTTTACAAAGAGCTTGGATCTAAGGAAAATAAGGATTTTGACAACGTAATTGAATACATGGACTTGTGGAAGAAGTCCAAAATATACCAGGAACCCGGCACGTGGGATCCAAAAGTGGATGTTCCCCTTCGGGCATTAAGGGGGCTTGTCAGCACGAGTGTAATGGCATTCAGCGTACCGGCTAACTTCTGGAACGTTATTATCGGTAACGGCACGGCGATCATTAAAGACGGGGCAGAAAATTTCGCCATAGGGTTAAAGCGGCTCGCAGACAAGAGGGGAATGGCGATTCTTAAAGAATATGATGTGGTTAAAACCGACTACGACTCCAATCCTAAATTACACGGAGGGAAGCTGTTTGAAACGCTTGCTTTTGCTGGTTTAAGACTTGGTGAGATCCAAATTCAGGGCACTCAATTTCTAGGAAAGCTCAAAAAAGAGGAATACGATAGTTTTGAATTAAAAGACGGGGAACTTGTGTTTGTTGGCAAGGATAAAAACGAGATCGACCACCAAATGATTAAGTACAAGAATGAGGTGAGTGATGTTCAGGGTAAATACGCCGAAAAGGATAAGGGCAACGCAATGAATTATGAGTTTGGCAAGGCGCTACTTCAGTTTCGTGTTTATATGCCTGCGTTTTTCAAAGATAAATTTGGTTCTGAATTTATAAACTCATACGGGGAGAAGAAGCGCGGCACATTTAATTACACTAAAGAGGCGTGGCAAGAGTTAAAAGACGATTGGGCCAAGCACGGGTACGCGAAGGGCACATGGGAGAACAAGCAAACAATGTCTAACCTCAAATATTTAACCGTGCTAGCAGTTTTGACTATTCTGACAGTAAACGATGACGACGATGACGACAGAAAGAGAAAGGCTTATAGTGTAGAAAACGGGCTTCAAAATATGCTATCTGTTTTCGATCCAAGACAAATGAAATATCTTGTTCAAAGTCCGGTAGCTGCTCAGGGTCCAGTGACCAAATTAATAGATGCTATGATTGCGATATGGGAGGGAGATGAGAAGAAGTTTAAAAAGAACGCGAAGAAGATCGTGCCGTATGGAAAAATTACCGAAATCATTCCGGACAAGGAATAGAATTTATATGAGCGAACTCGCCGTGTAATAGTTTTGCGGCCTTGTTATAAGCGATTGCCGCCTGAATCTCCCCCTCTTCGGTGAGCGGAAACCTTCCGAGCCGGTAATTTACACCATTGTTCATTATTATGGAGGTATATCTATTTGCGTGTTTAAACACACCGTAAAACTTTGACGATTTTTTACTTGAAGATTTACTGTTATTGGTGGAGTTTTGTTTTGGTGTAGCAAACCTTAAATTACTTTTTCGGTTGTTTAAAGGGTTTCTGTCAATATGGTCTATAACCATGCCATCCCTTGTGCCCATGATGGCGGTGTGCATTCTTATGGACTGCTTGTTTATTCGCTCGCTTCTTGGAAAACACCGATACGCAACGAATTTTCCATTTTCTGTTGGCTTTGCGCTCCACCTCCATTTCATAAGAAAATCATAATCATCTTCATCTACAATCGCATATTGTCCCTTTGTTAATGGGATCCCTTTAGCCCCGCTTGGCAACTGAGGTATATTTATTATTTCAGGAGTTTTATATTCACCCTGCACGAAGTGATTCATTTTTGATTCTGTTGGATTCACCCTTGCAAAATCTCCAAAATATTTTTTGGCCGCTGACCGATACGCTTCGTTCGCCAGCACTTCTCCTTGCGGGGTGTACGGAAAAGACCCTAAAAAAATAGATTTTTTGTTAACCTGAATCCTGGCAAACCATCGTTTTGTGTAGTTTTGATTTTTGGGTAAATGCGCGGTCACGCCCGGATATTTAGAGCTTCCGTTTTTATATTTCCTTTTATTTCTTGAGTTTTCAGCCCTTGTGCAAAACCTCAAATTAGATCGCTGGTTGTTCAGTCCATCACCATCAACATGATCGACCACCATTCCATTCTTACAGCCAAGCAACACCTGATGCATTTTTCGCGTGCTATGCTTGCCGTTTCCCTCATAATAATTGCACACAACGTACAAATTACTACTTACGTTGTAGTAGCAACCATACCACCTCCACTGCATTAAACATTCATAGTCAGAGTCATCAACTTCAGCGAATTTTCCGTGGCCATTTCTGCCATATAGCGGGATCAATTTCATAAACACAAAAGTACGACATAATCTTACTTTTGATGGCTATGATTTATAGCAAGTTAGCCTAGCTAAAAACTTGTTAATATATTGACTATCAATATGTTAGAATTAAGGTTATTTTTGTACTATGGCGCTTTCACAACCCGATCTCACGGTTTCGCTGGACAAGGTTGCTTGTTCTTCTCTTACCGTTACAGATAATACAGGACTTTATAATGCTGTTACTAATCCTCTTGGATATGGATTACCAAATGGAGCAGCAGTGAATGACGTTACTGACGTAGTCTTAACTCTTACCTACTCTACATTGTCTTCCGACCTGGTTTACACAATGGAAGTAACAAATGGGGTTATTACAGCTTGTACTCTTGGATTTGGAGGTGCTACACCCACTGATATTATTTCAGTTCTCACAAATACAGATTTTCCTTTAAACGAATTTCCCATTGTAGCTGATTACGGAGTCGATATCCCCGACTTCGATGACGATGTATTTAAAGTAACTTGTGTTATCTCTGGCGAAGCTGATGACAACGGCACTCCCACCGCTTTTGAATACACGGCTATTGATTACGAGCCGGTAAGTTGTAATACTCAATGCTGCATAGATAAAATGTGGATCGCAGCGGATCCAAATTGTCCTACCGGATGTGTGAATAAAGTCTTCCGGGCTCAGGCTATTTTAAATCAGTTTGAAGTCGCTTGTGAGAACGGAGATTTGGATTCAGCTACTCAAAGTTTGTTAGAAGCTAAAAAATACTGCGATTGCGGATGTTAATTGGAGATGTAATATACAATTCACTGTTTGAGTCTAAGCTGTATTCAACTTATCTTCTTGATAGGATTTTAGACCGTCAAACATGGGGAGAGAACGTAGAGAAAGAGTGGACAAAATTCGTCGTGTTGGGTGAATGGATAAGGATTTTAGAAACCTACTACAATACTTTAGAAGACGGTAATTTACCAGCAACGGATGATTGCCTCACTTACTCTCAAATCTCCACCCTAATGGCAAGTTTGAAAGAATTAAGGGGTAATGTGAAACTTGAACCAAGCAGTGATTGGTTCTTGCAAACTGGATTCTTCAATGACAATGGTTTTTACCGCGACAATGCGGTTTGGCAAGATACTGTGGTAATTAGTTAAAAAAAAGAAAATGTCAGCAATTTATAACGGCGAGGCCGCAAGTTCAGTAAGAAGCAAGTTAAACGCAATCCTTTCGGTCGCGGGAACCTATGT
Organism: uncultured Pedobacter sp.; assembly: GCA_965650095.1. GTDB lineage: Bacteria > Bacteroidota > Bacteroidia > Sphingobacteriales > Sphingobacteriaceae > Pedobacter. The sequence continues at coordinate 4,756 of CBFGNP010000007.1, forward strand.
AACATTAGCCGGAGCGGAGGTTCTTACAAACAAGGATCTCACTTCAGCTACAAATACTTTTCCTACTTCTCTTGTAACCCTTGATGACACTCAGGTTTTAACAAACAAAACCCTTACTTCTCCTGTAATAACCGGTCCAACCGGTATTGTAAAAGGAGACGTAGGATTAGGTAACGTTGATAATACTTCTGACGCTACAAAAAACGCGGCTTCAGTTACTCTTACGAATAAAACTCTAACATCCCCAGTGATTAATAGCCCTACCGGAATCGTAAAGGGAGATGTTGGGTTGGGTAATTGTGATAATACTTCGGATGTGAATAAGCCCATCTCCACCCTTCAGCAAGCGGCACTTGACTTAAAACAAAACGCCAATGCTAAATCTACTTTAATAGAAGATGTAAGGGCTATTGGAACTGGATATACTATTGCCGCTGCTGATATGAATCGTCTTCAAAGGGTGACTTTAGCTGCACCTGGAACCGTTACTATACCAGAACAAAGCACGATTCCTACCTTCCTGGTTGGAGCTCACCATATAATTGTAAATCTTGCAGCTTCAGGGGCTAACGATATCACTCTTTCAACTTCAGGTTCGGCTACGCTCGAAACATTAAACGGCACAACCACCGTTATAGCTTCCGGTGAGGCGGCGTGTCTTGTTCCTGTTTCTACTACTGGGTGGTTAAGGTTGTGGTAATTACCCGTTCTGAATTTCGTCCATTTTAGAGTTCACTTTCTTTGTGTACTTCTTCTGGGAGTCAATCCGGTCAGCTCGTCTTTTCTCGTTATTGTCGGCTACATGGGGCGCTAAATAATTATCCGGGGGAACAACGGAAAATATTTGATGTTCCATAAGGTCCGTGTACTGAGTTCCGTCATGGATAATACCCATGTAAACGTTTTTGTCGTAGGCAACGGTCATTCCTACCTTTATTGGCATGGTCACTCCCTCCCCTATCCTGTAAACAACCCCAATCCTGGCGTGTTCCAGCTTGGCCGCTGACGGTAATAAGATTCCTGCCGCAGTCTTTTTTTCCGGCTGAACAATCTCCTTCACCAATACCCTTTGCCCTAGAGGGATATAGAGCCCCGGAGGTATTTTGAAATTAGGGTCATAGAGTGAATTTAGCTCGTCAATTACCTGTTCTTTGTGTGTTTTCATAATCTTCTAGTTTTTTTAATGCTTCTGTTTCATTGAATTTAGGGATCTTCATTTCCTTTATTCGTGCGGGCCCAATGATTACCCTCACATCAATACCCCACCTTGTAGCAAGCCACAAAATTTGATATTCGTTAAGGGTATTGGGATTTTCGGGATCATTTAAGTACCTGTTAACCCCCTGTCTTCGGATACCGGCCTGACCTCTTTTCTGAGCGTCCTCGGCCACTTCTTTCTGAGACTTTTTAAGTTCCTTCCACCGTGTTCTGAGCGCTTCCCTTAGCTTGTTGTTATCTTTAAGAATGGATTTCAATTTGAAGAAGAAGTTTTATAAAGGGGAAATAAATACGGTTCTGGATATTTGGAGATTTCTTTTACTTTATCCTCCAGTTCTTTCTCGCTCATAGGGTCTGGATAGTAGCAAATTCCTAACAAAGTATTGTTCTTTTTGTTACGGATACTTACCTGTACGTGAACGATATCCCCGGAAGGGAAGATGGGTTTAGTGAAAGATTCCCCCGTAATTACAATATCAATCCCGTCGAATAATTTGGATTCTATCTTGCAGGCCGTTGTTGGTTCCATTGGTGTAAATGTATGAATTTTTATTACTATCCGATCAGTTTTATAAGGTGCTCCTTGATGACCGAAAGATCGCTGTTTATGCGTTTCAGTTTGAAAATTTCCTGCCAAAGTCGCTCTATTGCACAATTTGGATCCAGTACTGGCTTTGAGGCCACGTCTGACGATTTTTCTTCCCCGAACTCAACAGGTTTAAAGTTCCCGACAAGGCCAATAATTTCACTGGTTTGAGCCCCGGTATAATCGGTTGCCGTTTCCAATTCCTGAATAAGGAAACGAAATTCTGATGGGTTTTCTGTACCAACATGGGTAGTTGATTGGCCTGAATATTCTTGGTTGCCTCCAAGAACCGCTGAGTTTGTTTTGTTTGTGCTTTTCATTTTATTTATTTTTAGTTGTTAATTTATTTGTACTGTTCGTGAAGCGTGTAAACCGCTCCACGTATTATCAATAGATTCTGTCCGGCAGCGGTAGTTTATTTGCCATGAATAAATTGCTTACCATTAGACGTAAATTCGTAATCAATTCCATTACCACTCATTTTAATGAACCCCCGCTTAATTAAAGCGTTAGCTGAAGCCTTATGAATAAGCCCAGTCTTTGAACTAGCAAGATTTTGTCTGATTAAACTCAGGACTTCTTTTTGTGATTGTGATAACATGGTTATTTGTTTTTAAGTTTATTATTCCTTTGATGAATGCGAGCCACTAACGGCAGATGCCACGCCTTGAACAAATGTTGTTTTTCAAAATAGGAAACATCGCCAATACGTGAACCGTTAGTTTTCAGTTTGCCCCGACGTGCGGAGATATGTACGGGCAATTTCCTGATAAAAACTTGGTTCTTTTATTAATTGAATTGCCGCGTGTCCGTCAAAGTTGAATCCATCCTTTTCGGCCTCTATTGCCAAGTATTTTATCGGATCGGCAATGTTTACGAGTGCATTAATAGCTTTTTCATATCTATCCATCAACCAATTCTCAAACTTCTCAGCCGCAACGTCCCTACACGACTGAACATACATCAGATACTCCCTTTTTAATTGCTCTTTCATTTTTCTATTTTTTAAAATCTGAATAATCATGTTCATCACTAAGCGGTGTTTTGGATATTTCCATTTGAAAATACTTCCATCCTCCCTTAGAATAAATTATACGAGAATCCACTACTACTATTTTGTTTCTTGCGGCCCGGTAAGCAAGTCGCACAAACGACCAGGCAAGGGATAGCCCTCTTTGTTTGCGATATAGCCAGAGTCTGAGGGTCATTTTTCTTTTTTAAAATCACCATCTGCATCAAAGTTACCTGATGGGTAACCGTGTTTGCGAATACTCCAATGCCTCCAAAAGCGATTCCAAATTAGGAACAAGAAATTAGTTGTCATCCCAAATAAAATAGTTGCCCCAACAAAGCGCCAAAAACCACTAAATATAAATTCGATTAATTCCATCAAAACAACAATTTTTTAGTTGACAATTCCATTTCCTTTTTCTGCTTTAACCAGTTTTTCTTATTGTACTTCTTTTGTCTCTCTTTCTTGGGTTCTTTTCTATTCCCGTGGTCATGAATAGTTCCCAGTCCTCTTACCTTTATATTAACTTTCTTTCCCCTCCTTATGCCCAGATTTATTTTTCTAAGCATTGCTTTTATCACAAGTAACTGTTCACTTTTGGTAAACTCTGACTTGGGGACTTGGATAAATTCCTTACGAGGCATAAAAGTTATCTGCCAGAAGGCTTAAATCAGGCGGTTCCCAGAATATGTTTTGTTCATCCATTTTAATACTGGGTGTAATGTTCGGTTGTAACCACCCACAGTGTTATGAGTCCAAACAACTTAAACTTCTTTTTAATGACATTTTTCATGGCTTTATTTTTTTAGATTTTGTTTCTTTCGGAAATCCCCTCACTGCAATTACTTTAGATGGATCAAACCCGCAGTTAGGCCCGTTCATCTTCACCGCTCTGTCATAAAAGGCTTCGGTGAATATTATTTTCATTGGTTTACCTTCTGGACGAATCATTTTTTATAATTACTAATTTTTCACCATCAATAGAAAAAAGACACCCTTCTTTCCTACACTTTTCCAGATACCTAGCAACGTTTATAGAGTGTAGGTCTATGTCTTTTGTCCAGTCTTTGGTTTTGCACTTTAAGTAAATAAGCTCAAACTCCGAAAACAAAAACTGTGTATTGAAATCCTCGCTAGCCTTATGCAACTTCTCCCAAATCATTTTTTAAAAACATCTTCTATTGTTAGTGGATATTGCTTTAAATGTTTTTGATATTTATCGAGTTGTTTCCGATGAACCCACCCAATTTCCTTTCCTTCATGTTCAACCCACACAACGTCGTGATAAGAACCAGTAACGGTAACCGTTTTGCGCGAAATAGCCATGTGGTTTTGGTACTTTGCCGGAGCAGCTAACTTCGCCGGTTTCTTTTCAACTGAAGTCTTTTGGCTCGCAAGAATCTTACCCGGCACCACGGCGGCCAGTGATAAAAACGACAACGATTTTAAAAACCCTCTCCTATCCATTTATCGCATTATAAATAATAAAAAGTATCATCACATACACCCCTCCAACAAACCCGCTTATGTATTCAGAGAATCCAAGAGAGTCCATGCCATCACTTAAAAAAGTAAATTCCAACAATGGCTAAGGCTATGAAGAACCAGATCACTTTGAATAAGTACCTTTAACTATTTTACCTCCCGCTACACATTCAGGACAGAGGCATTTTCCTTTAATCACTCTCCATCCGGCTTGATGAAAATCATCAATAGCGTATAGAGCGTCTGTTCCTTCTTTTGCTTCTTTTTGACATTGTTGGCACTCAATGGTTGTTTCTTCTTTACAGAAGTCTAACAATTTTCCTTTACCCATTATGTATCTATTTGTGTGATTACTTTTTATTTGCAAGAAAATCCCCCGCCTTAAGGTAGCGGGAGAATGAGAACTGTTTCCAGGACAACCATTTAAATAAGAAAGGGGTGTTTAATGACCGAAACGATTATTAAAAACGGCGTTGCAGGCTCTCCCTAGCACACTATTCCCCTTTAGGCCGGACCTTCAAGTAACGATCCGGCGCAAAACCTCACTGTAAATTAAACAGTATGAATGAAACAAAGAACGTAGTCGTGAGGTTAAAATCCGAAGGGATTGCTATCAAACTGATCCCTTGCCATCTTTTTTAAACCGTCAATAAAATCATCCGACTTTTTCTTCGCGTCCAAATCCTCAATCTTATGAAAGATGATCTTGCTCCTGAGAATATCTTTCGCCCGTTCCTCATTCAGGGCAAAAATCTCGGTACTCATTTTCTTACCGAACAACTCGAAATATATTTTATACTTAGTCATTTTATAAATCCAGGCTTATCTTGAACAGAGCTTACAAGGATCCTTTCTTCACAGTCAAAAATCTGGAACTCATCCCTTGAATATCCGTTAAAGGTGTAGTACTCAAATTGCTTCTCGATCTTCTCATCTATTTCCTCCATTGAGTCATAACTTCCAAGAATGTCGTTAAAACCACCATCAGGATAGTAATTATTAAATCCCAGAACGATATATCTTTTGAATACCACTAGGACAAAAGTAATATATAATCTTACTAATAAATTTACAACTTATTAACAATCATTAGGAAACTATTCACAAGTTAACATTCAATCCGCAAGATTATTATCTTTGAAGTATGGCTCCGATATATTCCTGCCCCAAATGCAAACAGACTCCTACAATCACAGGAATTAACCCTAAAGGCGGAATTTTCTTTCAGTGCAAATGTTCTTTCAAGTGGTGTACCAACACTCCCGCAGCTATAAAGTTCGCGAAAGAACAAGGAAAGATACTCTGGTAGGCGTAAGCCTTCGATTTTTTCCAACATAGACACCAACCCAGACACCATGTCTATGTCCCCCAAAATTTTTTTATAATTTTTTCCCGAAGGGTCGTTTTCCCCCAATTTCCACAATTCAACCTTGCCGGGGGTATAAATACCCGTTTTAAGCAATTCAACCCATTTAAGCACATTACCCCGTCCTCAGCCAGATCGTTCGCCTTATTCAATCCTATTAAGCCTGAGGGCCGTTTTTGCCAGACATTCAATGCCGACTCAGGGAGACTCGATCAGAAAAAAATTTTGTTGGGGGCGTATGTTCTCGGACTCATATACCCATCCACAGAAACACGGGGGTGGCCACCTTGCACCGGGGGCTTCATTTCCGCGCCCGCCAGAAACAGAAAATAAATTCGCGGCAAAATTAATCCCGTTCCCAGATCATTAGCTGGACCGGCCAGGATAAACCAGGCCAACCACACCGGTAAAGGATCAGAAAAACACACACCAGTCAAGATAGGATAAAATGATCTTTGCCGCCTTGCCTGCTGGATTGCTCGTGTTATTGTCTTGCTTACTGAACGCCTATTTAACATTTGAATGTGGCATGGTTTTTGTTTTGCAGCTTGCCTTGTAACTTACTGGTATTAAGCTAGTTATAACTGTTTGATAGTCAGGCTAAGTATTTTCATTTGTAATAGAAAATATTACTCTAAAAACTTGACAAGCCTTTATTAATTTTGTATCTTTGATAAGGCAATTAAGCCTAATTAAAAACTTGCAAAATGGAAACAAAAACCCTCGAATTTTTACGCCAGTTGGCGTATCGTGCCCACAACAACACCGGCTTTTCACCTGACAAACGAGCTGAATCGGTAGTAAATGACTATTCCGAAGAACTCGACCAGGATCTATTGACCATCAAGTCCAAAGGCGCAAACCCTGAACAAGTTGAAAGATACAAGGTTGGGTATATTGTTAAAATTACCGCCTGGCTGTCTTCAAAATCAAACTGCATCAGTTCAATGATTACCGGTCCGGCTAATTTCCCGGTTCGCAGAGCTGAGAAAGCAAACCGCGCGGAAGAAAACAAACACAATGACTTCCGGGTGTGGCGTGAAAAGGTTCTAAAGGCATATGACCGTCATGCTGCTAAAGTTGCAATTATTGAGGCTGGCGGACCTATTGAAATCGCAAAGCGTGAATTGGAGTCTTTGAAAGCTAACCACGAACTAATGAAAGAGGGTAACAAGCGTATTAAGGAGGCTAAAAGAACCGGTGAAGACCTCACCCAGTATTTAACCGAAACTTTCGGGATTCAACCTCACATGATTGATTTTACCATGTCTTGGGGTTTCGGTCTGGCGAATAACAACGCCAAGATAAAAAGGGTTGAGCAAAGGATTAAAGAACTGGAACAGAAAGAGGCCAACAAGGCTACCGGCGAGAATCAAGAGGTTGTAATACCTGGCGGGCTGATCGTGGTTAACTATGAACTGGACCGCATCACTATCAAGCACGACACCAAACCAGGACCGGGAATAATCAAAGCCCTGAAGCACCACGGGTTCAAATGGTCGCCACATTACGGCTGCTGGATGCGTAAAATCACCGGTAACGCAATGTTTACCATCAATCACTATCTATTGCCAATTTTAAAAGCTGCTTAATGAAACCCGCAGTTGTTATATTTGAGGACGGTAATAAGATTACCACCTCAATAAACGAAACCCACGAGGAAATATTAAAGTATTACAGTATTGGCCGGTGGTTTAATATTGGAAATGTCACAGACAATATGCAGCGCGTCAAGTCCTGCCTTGTCTATTGATCCTGTTCTCTGTTTCCTGCAAGTTCAGTTAACAGGCGTTGCGAAAGCTCAATAAAGGTACGTTAAGCCTTTTTTTCACCTAATTATAAATTTTAATCGTGCGGATGATCCGCCAGATATAATCATGGACAAACTTAACCACATAAAAGAACCGCTGCACGTTGTTGGAGCTAATGAAACAACCGACGGCGTAAATATTTGGAACTCTAACGGGGTTCGTGACCTTATCGCAAATGTTAAATTTAGGGGTAATCTTGCGGAATGCGAGGCAACCGCTAAAGTAATGGCCGCTTCCAATGATCTTTTAACCGCTTGTTTTGCTGCCCTGGATGAGCTTAATAAATGGGCTGAAACTTACCCGGAAGACGAAGATTTACCCGATGTGATCGAACAGGTTGAAGATGCAATAATAAAAGCTACCCAATACGATTAGCCATGAAACGCAGTAAACCCGCCCGCAAGATCATGAAGTCCCCCGATATGTTCCGGGACTCTTACCAAACATTTGATAAAAAGACTGGAGAGAGAATATCTTATTTAGATCAGCTTCAATATGAGTTAACCAGTCAGCAAGAACCAGAGGAACCAGATTTTAACGAAAATCAACTAATACTCGAGCTATGAATAAGAAAGTAAGAGATAAAATACTAATCCGGCTTTTAAACCTATAACCTTTTCTCAGGCTGTAAATATATCTGCTTCCTTTGGCAGAAAAATAATATCAAACTCTAACCTTTTTGCGGCCAGTAATATTTCCTCTTCATCAAAGCCCCTGGTTGCCAGCTTCCTTTTATAGGTTCGCGGGTTCATTTTCATAGCCGTTGCTATGTCCTCAATGGTCAATTTTGCGTTTTTACGCCTTGAATCTATGTATAATGCAATTTTTGTCATGTAAGGCCGAGGTTAATTGGGCAAATTTAGTCGTTCGCCTCCGATTTTACTAATATTTTTTGGCTGAAATCGTGTGAATTTAACACAAATATGACTTTCACTTAATCAAATTTCCTTGAAAAACCGTTTTATTTGGCTTTGAGGAACGTTTGGACGTGTTTGTGAGTGCTTTGGATTAACTCTGGGTGGTTTCAATCTATAACCTTATTTCAGGTTAGGATTATTACGGCCATTGCGATGCAGAGTACCATTATTGCAGATAAGATCGTCATGTATATATTGTAAGCTAGTCTTTGTTTCATTTGGTGCCTATAACCGATTTATAGCCTTTTCTTTGGTGGTCTTGCGACTCTCGTTGCTGCCGGTATTGGTTTGACTTGTATTCCGCCATCCACTGAATACAGCTTGTGATAACCATTATCCCGCAGGTTATTGCGAGGTAAACGAATATTTGTAGGTGAAACGCAACATAGAACATTATTTGTTGGGTAAGTAAGCAGATTGAACAAATCACATTATACGGTATCGCCTGGAGTAGTTTCATGCTGCCCTTCTGTAAGTGGTTTTGGTTTTCTTCTTTTTGTTCTGGAGGCTGTAAGCGTAGTTTTCAGTGATGTCGAATTTTCGTGCGATCTCCCTGACTGAAAAGCCGTATAATTTCATTATCCTTATTGTTCTAATGTCTAGTTCGGAGAGTTTCATTTGTCAAGATATCTGATTAATAGGGCTGATTCGGTATTCACTGTCGCTATTGCGCGGGTTGTTGAGATGTTAGATTCAACTATTATTGCTCTTATAGCCTTTTGAGGTTCTTCCCAGAATTGTCTTTGCTGGTATTCGTCGTTCATTTCCTTGAATTTACGTGGTTAATGTATTCCTGAGTGGATCCATCCCAGCTTTGATAGAATGAATATTGAACGTAGGTCTTGGAGTAAGTCAGGTGAGGGTGAATTAAAAAGATATTCTTCTTCTCTGTTGGGAGTAATAACCCTCTATTGACTAAGTACCTGAAGTTTCTTCTAGCTGTTGGTATTGATCTTGAAATATACTGAGACTTACCATATAGTTCTTGGGCTCGTGTGACTGAATTGTCAAACTTAGTCAATAGATTGATCGAGTATTTAACTGTATTGTCGTATTCGGACTGATAGATTAAGAATGAGATTAAAGCTAACTGATCCTTGTGAAGCGTGAATGAAAGATTGGTAAAATGCTTGGTAAGTATTCTCCCGGCCCCTCCAGGTGAAAGTTTAGGTAATAACCATTGATCGGTTACTTTTGATTCGTGTATCTTTCCGGTAGGACGGTAGGTCATTTTGAAACGTAATTTATAACAGCTTTATAAGCGGCATCAATCATGGTGTCTCCGCGACCTTGTTCCTTCATAATGGTATCGTCTAGCATAACGAAATAGGTTTGTCCAACGTTTAAAAAAGAAGGGTGTTCAAAATAACATTGACTATTGTGTTTCTCGATAATCTTTTCAATGACAGGCATAAGCCAGTCCCACGACTCATGATAAGCCAGTTCTTCCGGGGTGACGGAATAATTAACCGGGAAGTTGTGAAACTGATTGTCGTAAAAACCCCTAGATGGAGTGTTGCCCATAAACGCGGCTATTTTTTCGTTATCGCTCATTTTATCCCCAGTTGGTTCATTAATTTCCTGAGCTCCGACTTATTATTGATCGTGCCCTTGAATATGGTGTTCCACCCGTCTTCATTGTTGTACTGAATGTAAACTAACCTGCTTTTATAGACAAAGCGGAGATTAAATGTAACCGGATCACCATCGGCCATTCCACCCTTGACAAAATCATACAGCCCACCGTTTATGTCTTGACTGTTTGTACACATCCACCCCTCGCTTTCGATGTCCTCACGATCTAAGAATTTAACCCGGAATTTGTCGAGCGCGGCCTCCCCTCCTTGCCAGTTAAGCGGAACGGACCCCATTCTTTCTTGGTCAAAACCGTCTTCACCATACACTTGCTTGTGCCAGCTATTTTCGGGATAATGATCGAAGTCTTCCCAAATCTCATATTCAAAACCTATGTGAAATTCCTTTCCGGTTGGCGTGTAATATTTCGCTGTATCAACTTCTGGTTTTAACATTTGATTACTCCTTTCTTTTTATCTCGCCGGCGGTTTAACTTCTGATCTCGCTGGATTTTTATCTGCACGAACCCGGAAATTAATGGTGTCTTTGAATAGTGTGGTATTTGGTTAGGGTAAATTTAATCTCTCTACCGTTGATTTTCAAGGATTTGTTATTAATAGTTTTGAACCAAAAAGATATTTTGTCGTTTCACTACCTTTAAAGTGCTATTTTAGACCAGTAATTGAATATTCGTGCAAACCGGTGGCCTTCAGATCATTATTGAGGACGATTTTAAGATCAAAAAAGAACGTAAATCCCAGGATTTTTACCTTTGCTGACCTTTATTTTGGGGTTAAATGACCTTAAAGTGTCGGTAATTGTGTGTTTCGTGTTAGTAAATTTATTTGACTTATGTAAGATTAATTGTTACTTTTGAGGTTAAATTAAAATTAAGATAGTGGCGTTTTTTGATAAAAATAAATACAGGGAGCCGGGCATGGATGAGTTTGAGGATGGGTTTGAATTTGAGTTATTAATTCCCTCTGGCGAATGGGTAAAATTAAGATTCGGGATTGACAAAATAGCGCATTCGGAATTAGATCAGTTTAAAGATGACAAAATGAAAATAGCTCACGCGATAACACGGGTTGAAAAAGAAGACGAACACGAAACACCGTTGACTGAAAATTAGCAGCATGGCCAACGATTTAGAACGCTTAAGGGAAGCCCATCATTTAGTTGACGTATTAGGTAAAAAAAGAGCCATTGATGTCTGTAAGCAAACAATTATTGATATTAGAAAAGATATAATCAACCTTCTGTTTTATGATGAGGAAATGATAAGAGCCCTGTCAAACAATCTTTTGGGTTGGGAAGAAAGGCGTTACATAATCGAACGGACCGCACAACCCGACAATAGAAACTAAGCGGCACCGAACCTGGAGTGGCAGATCGGAACAGACGATCCCCTTTAGAGGGTAAAAAGAAAAAAATGGAGACACAGACAAGTTTTAGATACAAAGAGTTCGTCAAGTGGATGAACAAAAACAAGGCGAACGAACTGCCGTTTACCGGAAACCAGGCGGAGCTCGCCGATGAATTGATAGACTTCATTGACTCAAGCCAAAAGGTTAAAGAATTAATAATCGGCATTGGTGACAGGCAGAAGATTTTTTGGTTGATTCAGGAATGGTTTAAATATCAAAACAGACAGATTTTTTAAAATGGAAGATGAAATAAAATACGGTGAGTCCAAAATCTGGCAGCCAACCATGAAATTAAGGTGGTCACAGCAAAACAATCCGCTAAACGCGCAATACAGGCCGGGATTGATCGCGATTTTAAGCCGCGATACCAAGTCCTTCAGCAAATGTGGATCAGCGACACCGGAGAAACAGAATGGAGAGATGTTGAAGTAGTATGAATTACGTCATAACCCTTCTATATCCCCCTAACAGGTTCTTTCTTGGTAAAGATGGTAAACTAGTTGAAGGAGTATCAAAAGCAGCCAGATTTGATCTTAATGAAGGAATTAAGAGGGTTGAGAGTATTAATGCAGGAGGCGCTTCTTATGGGCTTATTAACGTAAAGGAGTTTCTTGCGGATAAAATTTAAAAATATGACACGAAACGAAATGTTACTAATCGCTGAGGGTTGCGGATATACCGGCGATGAAGCTAAGGCTTACGCCGCTGGTTATGAGGCCGCACTGCAATCACGCCAAGCCGCTGTTAGCGGTTCGTTGCCTGATCGAAATGTTAAGGCGGATTTGAGGCAGATTTACAAGCGTTACGATGGCGCTCATCATTACAAATTTCTGGATGCTGTTGAGGAATATATCAAGTCGGTTGGCAATGACCGCTAACGTTTGCAGGCTGCCGCCGGCCTGCCTCTCCGCTGGCGGCACTGCCTGCTGTTATGTGCTGTAAGCGGCACACAGATTTTAAAATATGAAAATGAATTTATTCGATATCAGTCAACATACAAAACCGAACGAGGCAGCGCAATTCGCTACCGATTTTCAAACGCCGATGAACGTCTGCAGGTATATGGTTACCCTCATTCCTTACCGGTCAGAGGCCAAATTTTTAGAGCCAACGCCAGGTGTGGGAAATATAGTTCAAGCGATTCGGGAGCGGTTTCCTGATGATATCAGGCACGAGATAGTTACCCCGACCGATTTCTTTTTATTGGAGAAGCAAAAATTTGACTGCATTGTTATGAATCCTCCATTTTCAAGCAAGTCAGCTTTTTTACAAAACGCACCGGAAGGTATGAATAAACACGGCATGAGGCTTGGGTACCATATACTAACTGAGTGCATGGAAATGTCGAATAATGTTATTGCGCTGATGCCGTGGTTCACGATATCAGACTCCGATGTCAGGCTCCGGTACCTGAAAGATTTCGGTTTAAAGTCGCTTACTGCGCTGCCTCGAAAGACTTTCCAATATGCCCGGATTCAGACCGTAGTGATAGAATTATTGAAAGGGTACCGGGATCAAACCGAATTTAAAGTGTTTGACCGCTTATAGCACATAACGTTTTGCGGCTACCCGTCCGGCCCGTGTGTCGGCTGGTGTGTCTGCAAGGCTGGCGGGTAGGTGCTGTTAGGCGTATGTGTTTTTAAACAAAAGCAGCGAAGGAAAATGAAACATTTGGGACTATTTGAAGGAATTGGCGGGTTTTCTCTCGCTGCTAAAAAAATGGGATGGCAGACAGTCGCAGTATGTGAATTAGCTGAAACACCAAAACAAATATTAAGGAAAAGATTTCCTGAGACGATTATACATGAAGATATCACCACAACAGATTTCACTATTTACAGAGAGCGAGTTGACGTACTCACAGGGGGGTTCCCATGCCAAAATCTATCCATTGCCACAAACGCACCAATCGGAATTGACGAGGCAAAATCTGGACTGTGGCGAGAAATGCTCAGAGCCACAAGAGAAATACAGCCAACGTTCATCGTTATCGAAAACAGCCATCTACTTCTCAAAAGAGGATTTGAAAGGCTCTTGTTTGAGTTTTCCGAGCTCGGGTACGATGCGGAGTGGCAATGTGTACAAGGATTTCAAGTGGGAATCCCCCAAAGAAGAAAAAGGGTTTATGTTATACTCTACCCCGTTGGCTTCGGAGACAGGCTACCGGAAGGGAAAATTTGCACAGGGTGGGACAAGTCTGAGTACCCAGCTTGGCGGGATTCCGACCCTCGAATTTATGGAGTGGCTCATGGGGTTTCCAATCGGGTGGACAGACATAGAGCGTTAGGCAATTCACTAATACCAGAAATACCATTACAAATATTTAAACAGATAAACAATGCAACCAGACGACGAATTTGATGAAATTGAAGAGTGCTCAATTTGTGGAGGAATAGACGGCGAACACGAACTGACGTGTCCAGAAAACATAGACCCTTTTTCGCTGCTTATACGCGAAGGCTTTGACTGAATGCGTGCGGTGGGGCTTTTGTTTAAAAATATTACGCCTAACGTTTTGCGGCCTTGCGTTCGTACCGCGTGTAAGAACGAGCGCAGGCAGGGT